>JAZMZK010000114.1:0-24555 GCA_045585955.1 Victivallaceae bacterium | reverse complement strand
TGGCGATCGTCACGAAGTCCGGATAAGGAAGCCCGGTGCAGTTGGTGCCGGGACAGTTGTCGCAATCCCGATTCTCACAGCCGCGCGATCCCTTGCAGCGCCCCAGCACCGTATTGCCGCGGTTGTGCTGGAAGAAACGGTCCTCCCACTGTGCCACCATACCGAGGTGCTGATTGTTGAGAATGACCATTTTTACATCGATCTCTTCCACAAAGAGAGTCCCGAGTTCCTGAATGTTCATCTGGAAACTGCCGTCGCCGTCAATATTGATAACGGTTGCCTCCGGACGGGCGACTTTCGCCCCCATGGCAGCAGGCAATCCAAAGCCCATGGAACCCAAACCGCCGGAGCTCAAAAGCTGCCGGGGATGGCGGTAGCCGTAGAACTGGGTTGCCCACATCTGGTGCTGGCCAACGCCGGGGACGATCACGGCTTCGCCGCCGGTGATCTCGCTTAAAGTTTCCACCACAAACTGCGGCTGGATGCGGTCTTCTTTTACTTCATAAGTCAAAGGATAGTCCTTTTTCCACTGGGCGATTTGAGCAAACCAATCTTTATATTCTTTGTAAATGGGGTCGCTGTTCAATTCAACCAGCACATCTTTGATATTGGCAGTGATTCCCAGTGTGACCGGCTTGTTTTTGTTGATTTCGGAGCGGTCGATATCCACATGCACGATCCTTGCCCCGGCGGCAAAACTGCTGGGATTGCCGATCACCCGGTCGTCGAAGCGGGCCCCGAACGCCAGCAGAAGATCGCACTCGTTGATGGCATAGTTGGCATACACCGTACCGTGCATGCCCGGCCAGTGCAGGCTCAAGGGGTGGTGCAGCGGGAATGCCCCCAACGCCATCATGGTACTGGTTACGGGCATATTGTAGCTTTCGGCAAACTTGATAAGTTCTTCAGCAGCTTCCGCCGCCACGATACCGCCGCCAATGTAAACGCAGGGCTTGCTGGAGGCAGCAATCAACGCCCGCAGTGCGGTGATCTCATCTTCCGAAGCTTGGGGCGCCGGATCGTATGCGGGGATTGCCATATCGCAATCAAAGTCCAGAGCGGCAACAAACTGCTGCTGAACATTTTTGGGTATATCCACCACCACCGGGCCGGGGCGGCCGGAACCGGCAAGGTAAAAGGCTTCTTTCATTATCCGGGGCAGATCCCGGGCATCCAGCACCAGATAGCTGTGCTTGACAATGGGACGGGTCATACCGATAATATCAGTTTCCTGAAAAGCATTTTTGCCGATGTTTGCCAGCGGAACCTGACCGGTGATGAACACTGTGGGCACCGAATCCATATAAGCATCGGCAATACCGGTCAACAAGTTGGTTGCGCCGGGACCGCTGGTTGCCATTGCCACACCGACTTTGCCGGTGGCGCGGGCGTAACCGTTGGCGGCAAAAGCTCCGCCCTGTTCGTGGCGGGGCAGGATCACCCGCAAAGTGGAGTCCTGCAACGCCTGATGCAGCTCAATAGCCTGACCGCCGGGGTAGGCAAAAACAACTTCAACACCCAGTTTTTCCAGACATTTGATAGTGATCTGACTGCCTTTCAAAGCGGGGTTACTCTTATTTTCCATAAATAAACCTCAAATGATCTCTGTTTACAAATTTATACACACTTATACAATCGTTAAGTAATTTAGCATAAAGTAAGATATACTGCAAACTTTTTACAGATAAAAATAAGAGTTTTTCGACTTATAAAGTGGCAAACTCTTCCCGCCGGGGTATATTATCAGAGAATCAAACTCAAAATAGGAGGAAAAGTCATGTCAAGTTGTATTTTCTGCAAAATTATTGCCGGAGAAATACCTTCGGTCAAAATCTATGAAGATGAACTCGTTTACGCTTTTATGGATATAGCCCCCATCAACCTCGGGCATATACTCGTGATCCCCAAAGAACATCACGAAAGCGCCAGCAGCATTCCCGAAGCCACTGCCGGACGGATGATGAAAGTCGGTTCCCGGCTGGGTATTGCCCTCAAGCGGGCGCTGGATTACGATGCGTATAATCTGCATTTGGCTGATGGTAAAGCTGCCGGTCAGGTAGTTATGCACGCCCATTTGCATGTGGTGCCCCGGGGCGTGGATGATGATTTCCGCTGGAACTGGCGTCAGCTCAAATATGCCGACGGCGAAGCTGCTGCTATGGCGGAAAAAGTCCTTGCTAAATTCAAACTCAACGATCAGGAATAAGTTATGGCAAGATCATTGCTTATATTCGGTATTACCGGAGAACTCGGCAGCCGGGTCGCCCAGCTTGCCATTGCCCGGGGGCATAAGGTCTACGGTGTAAGCCGGGGCAGCAACACCCGCGACCGTGCCGATTTGGCTGGGGTTGAAATCTTTACCGGCGACAAACTTGACCGGGATTTTCTTAAAAACACTTTGAGCAAGCTCCCGGTGGATGCAATTCTGGATACCATACCCAGTATAAACGGTATAAACAATATCCACGAATTTTTCCCGCAGGTGAAGAATGTTTTTCTGGTAAGCTCCACCGGTACATTTGTGCCGCTGCAAACATTGCCTGCCGATGAAACGCATCCGTGGCGGGAAGAAAACCATGTGAATTTTCACGGCAAGATCGCCAACGATAAACTGGCGTTGGAGCTTTTTGCGAAAGACAACTTCCCGGTAACGATTTTCCGCCCTACCAACATCATCGGCGACGGGCGTGTGCCGCTGGATCTTTTCGGAGCCAGAGATATTGAGTTTTTCCGGGCGTTGCGGGACAGCAAGCCGTTGACCTTGCCCGATTGCCGGGAAATACTTTTGCAAAGCGGCTGCAACTGGGATTTGGCAAAAGCTATGACACTGGCTCTGGATGCCGGGGATAAAATCGCCGGAGAGATCATCGTTATTTCCACAGCTAAAGCGATCCGTTTGCAGGATTATCTGGCAACAGCTATGGAGTTTTTGCAGAGTTCTTCGGAAATAACTTGGGTAGATGCCGATGAGTTTTACAAAGCCCACCCGGAACACACCGGGTTGCCGTTTTTGCGCCAGCACATGTGTTTCAGTATTGATAAAGCCCGCAAACTTCTGGGTTACGAACCGGATCACACCGGCAAAGAGGGCTTGCTGAAAGCGTTGGAGTGGTGCAGAAAAACCGGTTTGCTTTGATCAGATAAAACTATTTGGCTTTTCCGGCAGTCAATATTTGCAGGCATGCAGAATAAACTGCATACCGGTAAATATTGAGAGGAGTTTTTCTATGAAAAACCATGTCAGGGAAATCTACAAATGCAGCAAATGCAATCTGGCAGTGGAAATTGCATCAGCCTGTGCCTGCACCGAAGCGTGCATGCGCTGCTGCGGCGAACTTTTGCAGCCGGTCAAAGCCAACACGGTGGATGCTGATAAAGAAAAGCATGTGCCGCAGGCAGTCCGCAAAGATGATACGATTTGCGTGCAGATCGGTTCAACCGAACACCCGATGATGGAAGCTCATCACATTGTCTGGATCGAGCTGGTGCATGGCGACTGGTCGCTGCGCAAATATCTGCATCCGGGCGAAAAACCGGCAGCAGAATTCAAACTCTGCTGCTGCAAAACAGAAAAAGTAAAAGTAAGAGCTTACTGCAATATTCACGGATTGTGGGAAAGCGAAGTCTAAAAATATTTTTAATTGGGAGAATCTCCAATGGCAAATTTTCAAGCAGTAAAAGTTACTGAAAAAGTTTGGTGGGTAGGTGCCATCGACTGGCATTTGCGGGAATTTCACGGTTACCGCACCAGCCGCGGCACTACCTACAACGCTTTTCTGGTGCTTGACGAAAAAGTTACCCTTATTGACACAGTAAAAGCTCCGTTTTTTGAAGAGATGCGTGAAAGGATCGCTTCGGTCATCGATCCGGAAAAGATCGACTATATCGTATCGAATCATGCGGAAATGGATCACTCCGGCAGTCTGCCCCGGGCGATGAAGGAATTTAAAGCCGAAAAGCTCTTCTGCTCCATGCAGGGCGAAAAAGCTCTGAAAGCTCATTTCCACGACTCGCTCCCGGCTTTGGAAATCGTCAAAACCGGCGATGCTATTGCCTTGGGCAAAAACAGTCTGGCTTTTGTGGAAACCAAGATGCTCCACTGGCCCGACAGCATGGTAAGTTATCTTACTGGCGAAAAGGTGCTCTTTTCACAGGATGCTTTTGGCATGCACCTCGCCGGTTCGGAACGCTTTGCCGATGAGTACAGCGACAGCTTGCTTTACGAAGAAGCCAAAAAATACTTTGCCAATATCTTGCTTTTGCAGTCAGCGAAGATCATTGATCTTTTGAACAATCTGCCCGGATTGAATCTGGATATTGAGTTCGTAGCCCCCGATCACGGCCCCATCTGGCGGAACGGCGATCACGGCAAGATCATTGCTCTTTACCGGGAATTTGCCGAACAGAAGCCGGAAAAACGGGCGGTGGTGTTGTTCGATACCATGTGGCACAGCACCGAAGCTATGGCCAATGCCATTGCTGAAGGCTTGATCCAATCGGGTATTCCCACTGATGTAGTAAGTCTGCACAGCTGCGAACGCAGCGAAGCTATTACCAAGATCATGGGTGCCGGTGTGTTGGCAGTGGGTACACCTACGATCAACAATAACATGTACCCCTCGCTGGGTGATATGCTTACTTACATGCGTGGGCTTAAGCCCAAAATTGCCGTGGGCGGTGCATTCGGTTCATTCGGCTGGAGCGGCGAAGGTGCCAAACAGGTCGCTGAAGCCCTGACCCAGATGAATATCGAGCAGCCCGCAGCCCCGCTGGCGGTAAAATATGTGCCCGATAGTGAAGCATTGGCAAGCTGTGTTGAGTTTGGTAAAACTCTGGCAGAAACTTTGAAAAATAAACTTGAAGCGTAAGAGGTTGAATTATGAAAAAGTATGTATGTGATGTTTGCGGTTACATTTACGATCCCGCTAAAGGCGATCCGGATAACGGTGTAAAGCCCGGTACTGCCTGGGAAGATATTCCGGCAAGCTGGGTCTGCCCCGATTGCGGAGCCAGCATCAAGGATTTTTCTGCTCAAGAATAAAAGAACTGCTCAAAGTTTCTATTGAAGCTGATGTGCAATAATTTAACTGTAACCTCAAGTTTTCCGGAGCTTGAGGTTTTTTATATTTTTTTGAGTAAAGCTCTGTTCCCAATAAGGGTCGGTACTTGAGGAGGGGTAAAAGACCTTTTGAGGAAAGGTCCTTTTTCCCCTCCTCAAACTCCACCCCTTTTTTCCAAACCTTTTCCCGGCATTTATCTATTTGCTCTGCAAATAGATAAATGCCATTCAAGTTTTAAAAAAGTTCCAATACAAAAGTTGATCATATAACTTTTTATTGACCTACCCGTATTGGGAACAGAGCCTTGAGTAAAGAAAAAAGCTGTTATGAGAAACTCAAACGGTCACTCATAACAGCTTTATATCGTCTGAAACCTTACTGATTGGCAAGATAGTAATCGCAGTAGCGTTTTACTTGCGCATACTTGTCGCCCTTGGATTTTTCAAGGTAAGTGCCGCCCAGACAGAAGCAGGCAAAACCGCCGGAGGCATCTGCCCACGCTGCTGCGGTGCGCAAATCAAGTTCGCCCGCCTGTGCACCTTCCGAAAGCTGCATGATGATCGAAGCCAGCAAGCCCCCGGCAAAGTTGTCGCCGCAGCCGGTGGTATCGCCCCGCTTTTCCGGATATTTGGCAAGGTCTTCGTTGACCAGTTCGTTTACGCCCAGCGAAGAGAGTTCAAACTTCTTGAAGAGTTTGCCATCGCTGTAAACATGGAAGTTTTTCGCCCCGTGAGTAATGGTCATGGCGCTGACACCCCGGCTGGCAAAGAAATCCACGATTTTTTCCAGCGTTTCTTCGCCGGAGAGGCGGCGGGCTTCATCCCAGTCGACTGCCAGTACATCTATATATTTGTAGGCTTCGTCGCTGTCGCCCATGGGCCAGCGGCCGTTGGGGTCACGCATTTCGTTGCGGAAGTCGAACACGGTGGCGACCATGTTGATCTTACCGGCTTCTTTGCCCCGCTTGAGCAACGCTGTCAGATTGTCGTGCAGCGGCGGCACCAATGCTGTGGCACTGAAAACCAATACATCCGATTCAAAGAAATCATCGCCCAATGCTTCCGGCTGGCAGCTGTTGGCAGCTCCGATAACATTGACAAAGGTTCTTTCGCCCTTGCCGTCGTGGTAACGGGGATCGCTCAAAACCTGAGTGGAAGGGGTCATGCCGTCGATTTTGGGGTAGTTGGTTATATCCAGCGGAGTTTGAACAAGGATACTTTCGATGAAATCTGCATCGCTGTCATTGCCCCGGGCTCCGTAAAACTTGACTTTAGCGGGGTATTCGCTGCAAAGCTGGGCGGCATTGATGGCGGCAACCACGGCAGGACCGCCCACATTCCGTCCGGAAACCGGAGCGTTATCGGTCAATTCAGCAAGCATCTGCAATGCAGGTACTTTTGTGAATTTTTCCAGACTTTCCATAAAGACCAGCTGTCCGGGCACCAGTCCGCCGTCGCCGGGTTTTACGCTGGAATACTTTTTGAACGCTGCCGAATTAAAGTCCACATTGGCATAGACACAGTCCACCAGCGAACAACCGGCAACCGAAACAGTAATGGGTTTCTTGCTCATAATAATCATCCTTTCGTATTGTTATTTGAAACGCTATGTTTCCAATAAGGGTCGGTACTTGAGGAGGGGAAAAAGACCTTTTGCTGGATCGGTCCTTTTTCCCTCCTCAACTTGTCACGGCGTAGCCTCCGGCGAAGACGGAACTCCACCCCTTTTTTCCAAACCTTTTACCGGCATTTATCTTTTTGCGGAGCAAAAAGATAAATGCCATTCAAATTTTGAAAAAATTCTCAATGCACAGGTATATCTGTCATTTTTATCTACCTACCCGCATTGGGAACAGAGCTATTTGAAAAAGTATATCGTATAAAATCAACCGCCATAAAAATCAGCATGGGCAGTGCTGGCAAAAGATACCGCGGACTGATGACCGGCCCCGGTGCCCATACATAATAAAATACCAGTACGCCGAACACCAACAGCCACCGCCACTGCCAATACCTTATATATTTAACAAATTGGCAAAGTGCCAAAAGCAAAACGATTCCATGCAGAGCCAATAAGGGCAAAAGCAATACAAGCATATACCACTTGCCGCCCAGATAGTGATCAACTGCCGCCAAAAATCCTTTCTGGCGCAAAACCGCCATAGTACCCCGCTCGCCGGTGGTCACATGGTTATTTTCCAGCAAACTTGGCAGATCGGGCAGCAGATTGAAAATATTGGGCAAGTGGGTGATGACCGCTGATTTGGGGTATTGTTTCAAGAGTTGGACAAATTGAGCTTTTTTCCAGGCGTTCTGTTCCCGCAGAGTGGAGTATTTTGCGGGGTCGCTTTTAAATTCTTTATCGGCTTTTTCCAACAGCCGGTTTTTCCACACTTCGGAGCTTTCGCCGGTGGCGTGTGCCAAAACCGCTGAACCGTTATGGAAATACAAGTTTGCCGAATTGCCGTCAAAGCCGCCGCAAAGCTGCCAGTTCCGGACGGCGTAAGGCAGCAGCACAGCTCCGGCAAGCATAATGGTTATGATCATTCCGGTAAGAAAATCCTGCACTTTACAGGAACCTGCCAATAATATGACCGGCAACCCGATCAAAACTACCGGCAGATTCACCGGCTTGACCAGAGTTCCGGCAACTGCCAACAGCACCAGCAACGCATAGTAAACAAGTTTTTTTGCTTTGACAAAGTAAATCGCCGCCAAAAGCTGCCACGCCGCAATGGTTCCCAACAAGGTATCCGAAAGGATCAGCGGGGATGCCGCTATGGAACTTATGCTCAAAGCATAAAGCCAGCCTGCCAACACCCCAGCCCGGTCGCCGGAAAATTTGCGCACTGCCAGAACTATTGGGATAACGGCGCTTGCCGACACTACGACTCCGGTCAACGCCGCCGCCAGCAGACTTTTGCCGAACAAGAGTATACTCAATGCCAGCAGCAAGGGGTAGCCGATGGGGCGTATCACTTCCGGAACAGTGGACCCCGGAGAACTTACAAAGCCATCTCCCGCCGCCAATGCCAGAGCCGGCTGCCAATAGCCCATACTGTCGGGGCGAAGCAAAGTTTCAGCATCGCAAAGAGCCGGGATCGCCAAGGATATCCGCAGCAATATTGCCGCAAAAAACAATATTGCCAGCTGGCAAAACAGAGCCTTGGGGCTCATACCCTTGCTTAAAAACTCCTGCAATGCAGAATATTTTTGCTTAAAACTCATCGTCCAGTACGCTCATTTCGTCTTCGATGAATTCCAGAGCTTTCTGCAACGCCCGGGCACGGTGGCTGATTTTGTTCTTTTCTTCCGAACTCATTTCTGCAAAAGTGCGGGTTTCGCCTTTGGGTACAAAAATAGGATCGTAGCCGAACCCGTTTTCGCCTCGGGGCGCATCAATGATGGTGCCTTCCATAACTCCTTCAAAAGTTTCAATGACTTCACCATTGATGGCAATGGCTATTACGCAGACAAATCTGGCACTGCGGTCGCTTTTGCCTTCCAGCTCCCGCAAAACTCTGCCGATGCGGTCAGCATCGTCTTTGCCGTAGCGTGCCGAATAGATACCCGGAGCGTTGTCCAGCGCCGTGATCTCCAGACCGGAGTCGTCAGCAAAGGTGGGCCGATCGGTGTAATTGCACGCTTCCAGAGCCTTCTGCGAAGCGTTTTCTTTGAAAGTTTTGCCGGTTTCTTCCGACGGCGTAAAGCCCGGATAATCCCGTAAACTGTGCAATTCCACATCTTGAGAACCCAAAAGTGCACGATATTCTTCAAATTTGTGAAGATTGGCGGTTGCAGCAACGATAACTGTCATATATATTATCTCCTGTTAGTTTTATTGTATTGAATATACATCCAATAACATAAAGCCGTTTGGCTGTTTTGGCAAATTTGAAGATGAAGAAAACTTTAATAATTCCGCATTTTCTTGAAGCATATTGCAAGCAAAAGCTCCGGGTGGGCTTTTCCGGCGGAGCTGATAGTACCGCTTTGCTGCTTTTATTGCTCAAGTGGGGCTGGTCGGCTGATTTGCTGGAAGCCGTGCATTTTGATCACGGCTTGCGTGGTTCTGCCAGCACTGCCGACGGGGTGTGGTGTCAGGAATTTTGTGCAAAGCTTGGAATAAAATGCACACTGGTCAAGCTGGAGCTGGCGGAAAAAGCGGCTCAAGCCGGTTCGCTGGAAGAGCTTGCCCGCAACGCCCGGTTTGACTGGTACCGGGCCAATGATGACGATTCCCCTATCGTGCTGGCTCATCATGCCGGAGATGTTCAGGAAAATCTGCTTTTAAAGCTTGCCCGGGGCGGCAATGTTTCGGCTTTGACCTCGCTGCGAAGTGTACGCAAGTTGTGGAATTTGACCATCTTGCGACCATTGTTGAACTGGCAGAAAAGCGATCTGGAAGAGTTTCTGCATGATGAAGGGATCCACCACTGGCGAGTGGATGCCACCAATCAACAAAGCGATTATCACCGGAACTTTTTACGCAACGATATATTGCCCCGCTGGACAGAGTTCCACCATCCTTTGAACAATGCGTTGGATGTTTCTGCAAAAGTCCTGGCAATGGATGCGGATTTTATCGAAGAAGCTGCCGCCGGAAAATTAGCAGAACTTGGCGAAGTTTTGCCGGTAAAGACCAATCGCCAATATTGGCTTGATATGCACGAAGCACTGCTGGGTAGAGTTTTACGCAGTTATGCTCTCCGCCTGACCGGTAATAATGAAATACCGCTTACTTTTCAGAATGTGGAAAATTTCCGCCATGCACTGCTGCTGCCGGAAAGTTCCGAAAGCCGCATTATTGAAGTAAACAAGCTGATAACCTTCAAGCTGACCGGCGGCACTCTGAAGTTTATCACCCACGATGCTCCGGCAACTTTGCAAGAACCGCGAGCTTGGCGTTGGCGGGAAGCAAGTTGCATGGAATACGGCAAGTGGAGCTTGCATTGCGAACTCCTGCCCGGAGCTGTCAGCGGCAGAGAAAAAGGTGTATTTTACTTTGATGCCGACCAAATGCCGGAAGTTCTTTACTGCTCCCTCCGGCAAGGCGGCGAACGCATGCAGGTTTGGGGGAGCGAACAGCCGCGGACGGTCAAACACCTGTTAAGCGGCGTAAGCAATAAGAGCGATATGCTTATAGTCAGCGATGAAGAGCAAAACATCTATATTCTGGGCAATTTACGCCGCAGCATCCATGCCCCGGTAACCTGCAATAGTCGCGCAACACTGAAAATTATTGTAAAATATCGTGAATAAATAATAAAAACTTGATTTTACAAGGTTTTTCAAGTTGCAAAAATTTAATATGCGTTTAGATTATAAGCAGGTGAAAATCAGGAGAGAAAATGGCAAAAGCAGATAAACGCATACTTATACTCAAGGCGCTGGAAGATATTTTGCCCGGCAAACGCTTCCACGAGATCACTCTTGAAGAAGTTGCCAAAGCTGCCGGAGTGGGAAAAGGCACGATCTATCTTTACTTTAAGGATAAAGATGCGTTGTTTGCTGAACTTATCGGCTATCAGCTGGAAGGGCTTGCCGAAGAGATTTCGGCATTACAGAATTGTGCGATCACGCTGCTTCCTGACAAGGTGTTCGAGCTGGTCGCCAACTTTATCCGTCGTCACCGGGCGGGATTCGGCACGGTCAGCGGAGCAGTGAACAACACCGCCAATCTCTCGGAAGAACAGTTGGATAAGTTGAAAAAACAAAGTTCAGTTGTTGTGGATACGCTCGCCGGAGTGATCAATAAGTCAGCTCCGCAATGGAGTGAGCAAACCGCGGCGTTGAACGCCCGCACGCTGCTCTGGCTGGTGGATGGCTTTATGCGAAGCGAATTTGCCAGAGAAAAGAGCTTTGTTGAAGTTGAAGAAGTATTGGCTTTCTACAAAAGGGGAGCCGGAATATAATTTTTTGAGGAGTTTTTATTATGCCAGACAAAAGTGCCCTTAAATTTTTTGAAGAATTACTCAAAACCATCGGACCTTCCGGTTACGAAGAAGAACCCGCCGGTGTTTTTCGCAAATACATGGAAAAGTTCTGCGATAAAGTCGATACCGATGTATTAGGCAACACCATTGGTGTACTTAATCCCGATGCGCCTTTCAAAGTTATGCTGGTGGGGCATTACGACGAGATCGGTTTTCAGGTAACGCACATTACTGAAGATGGCTACATCTGGTTCCGTCCCAATGGGGGAATCGATAAACTTAATGTACCGGCATCGGAAGTTGAGATCAGAACTGCCAACGGCGTTGTTCATGGCGTTATCGGCAAAAAGCCCATCCACCTTTTGAGCGAAGCCGAGCGGGATCGGGCGGTCAAATTGGAAGATATGTGGATAGATATCGGTACAGAAAACCGCAAGGAAACCGAAAAACTTGTATCCATTGGCGACCCCATTGCTCTGAAACGCAATGTTGCCATGCTGGGCAAAAACCGCATTATGAGCAAAGGTCTGGATGACCGGGTAGGAGCTTTTGTGGTAGCCGAAACACTGCGGGCACTTGCCAAACGCAAGATCAATGTAGGCGTGTACGGCGTAGGTTCAGTACAGGAAGAGCTGGGCTGCCGGGGTGCGGTCGCCAGCAGTTACAATATCAACCCCAATGTGGCGATCGCAATCGATGTGGGGTTTGCCACTGATTTGCCGGATGTACCCAAAAAGAAGTTTGGTGATGTAAAATTAGGCGAAGGGCCCATGGTGGCAGTCAGTGCCGATGTAAATCAGGTTTTGCGGCGTAAAATCCTGGAAGCTGCCAAAAAGAACAAGATACCTTATCAGCCGGTGGCGGCACACCGGGCCTCCGGCGGTACGGATGCTGCGGTCATCCAGCTGATTCGGGGCGGTTCAGCATCGGCATTGATCAGTATACCCAACCGCTACATGCACAGTCCGGTGGAAATTTGCGACTTGCGGGATGTGGATGGAGCTGTAAAAATATTGACTGAAACCATCGCCGCTTTGGCAGGAAATGAGCAATTCCGACCCGGCTTGGACTGAAAAGTTGAAAAATTGCAGAAAAGTATATAAAAAGCTATTTGCAATAATGTAAAAGTGGGTATATATTGCAAAAAAGTAAAGTCATGTTTCGCATCATGTATCAGGAAACTTGATGAGAAGATTAGTTCGGATATGGAGGTTAAGCAGCGATGGCGGATTATCCAAAACTGATGGTGTTATCAGAAAAATTCCGGGGTTTGGTTTTTGAGTTGAAAGAAGACTCGGTAAGCGTGGGGCGTAATGACCAGCGTGATATTTGTATAAAAGACCCCAGTTTGAGTTCTTATCACTGTGATTTTATTCACAATGAGGATGGATATTTTGTTTGCGACCGCGACAGTACCAACGGTACCCGCCTCAACAATGTGCCGCTTAATCCGGAAGAAATGTACCCGCTGAAAAACTCTGACTTGCTGCAACTGGGCAGTGTGGAAGTGATGTTCGACTTTGACGATGGATCAAGTCCGGCAGTTTCCCGTACGGAAACCGGGATCGATCTTACCAGCACCCAGACCGGTATGTCGACCGTCAAAGATTTCAGCAATCTTTCGCCGTTTGCTTCCAACGACAACAAAAGCAAAAAGCTCAACCGCTTGCTGGTGATCGGCGGATGGGTTGCAGCCGGAGCTTTGATTGTCGGTTTGCTGGTGTGGCTGGCAGTTAAGATGATCGATAAAGTAAGCTGAAAATCTTCGCCGGAGAGTTCCGGCAGATGATGTCGTAGCAGGTGGAATATCTGGCACGACACAGATAACACCGACAAAAGTTGCTGCCGAAAATATGGCACAGATTTTTGTCGGTGCTGTCTTAATATAAAATTGATATTTTCCGGTGATTTGCCGGTAAGAAATTTTGGAGAGATGTTTTTTTATGAGTGAAGAAAAAAAAGATCCCGGCAAAAAAATGCCGGAAAACAACAGCAATGTCAAAGTGTTCCGCATACCCGGAGCATTGATTTTCTGGGTGTTGCTGTTGATTGTTTTTGCCGTAATGTATTTTTGGAAAGGTTCCGGTGCTCCCGCAGTCGCCCAGTGGGATCAAACCAGATTTGAACAGCGCATTGCTGATGTACTGCAAGCAAAAGTAGTACCCGAAGAAGACGGTATGCTCTACATAGAAGGCGAATATAAGCTCAATGAAGCAGAATTGAAAGCCAATTCCAGCAAGGGCAACACCGCCAAAACCGGTAAATTCCGTACCCGGGTACTTAAAACTGATAATATCGATAATAAACTCCAGCAGATCAATGTGGCTGTCCAGCCCCGGGATAACTGGTTCACTTCGCTCGTATCGCTGGTACTGCCGGTGTTGATCATTGGTATAATCATTTACATACTTTTCTCCCGCCAGATCAGAATGGCGAACCGGCAGGCGACCCAGTTCGGCAAATCCCGTGCCCGCATGATATTGCCCGGAGATTTGAAAGTAAAATTTGACGATGTAGCCGGTGCTGACGAAGCCAAAGAAGAAATTCAGGAAATCGTTGAATACCTCAAAGACCCGCTGAAATTCAAACTCCTCGGCGGTAAGATCCCCCGTGGCTGTCTGCTGGTCGGTCCCCCCGGAACCGGTAAAACCATGCTTGCCAAAGCAGTTGCCAGCGAAGCGGGTGTACCCTTCTTTTCCATCAGCGGTTCGGACTTTGTGGAAATGTTTGTCGGGGTAGGGGCCAGCCGGGTGCGGGATATGTTCGATCACGCCCGGAGAAACACTCCATGCTTGATTTTTATTGACGAAATCGATGCCGTGGGCCGTTCCCGCTTTTCCGGCATGGGCGGCGGACACGACGAGCGTGAACAGACTCTGAACGCCATGCTTGTAGAAATGGATGGTTTGGAAAACCGCTCCGATGTGATCGTGCTGGCTGCTACCAACCGGCCTGATGTGCTTGATCCGGCATTGCTCCGTCCCGGCCGTTTTGACCGGCAGGTGGTGCTGGATCTGCCCGATATCAAAGGCCGTCGGCAGATATTGGGGGTGCATGCAAAGAATGTCCGGCTGGGCGAAGATGTGAATTTGGATACCATTGCCCAGAGCACCCCCGGTTTCAGCGGTGCGGATCTGGCAAATCTGTGCAACGAAGCAGCATTGCTGGCAGCCCGCTACAATCGGGACAGCATTACCGAAGCGGATATGGAAGAAGCCCGGGACAAAGTCTGTTTCGGCAGAGAGCGCCGCAGCCGCAAGATCAGCGAGCGGGAGCGTAAGCTTACAGCATACCACGAATCCGGTCACGCATTGGTCGGTTTGCATTGTGAACACACTGACCCCTTGCATAAGATCACCATTATTCCCCGTGGTCAGAGCTATTTGGGGGCAACCTTCTCCATACCCAAAGAAGATGTTTACACCAAGAGCAAGCTGGAGCTTCTTGACCAGATGGCAATGACACTTGGCGGCAGAGCTGCCGAAGAGATCATCTTCGGCGACATTACCACCGGGGCAGGGCAGGATATCGAAGTAGTCAGCCGCCTTGCCCGGATGATGGTTTGCGCTTACGGTATGAATGAGAAGATCGGCCCCATCAAATACGGCGATTTCCGCAGTCATGTGCATATAAGATTCGATGCGCCGCCGGTGCATGAATCCAGCGAGGAAACCGCCCGGGAAATCGATATCGAAGTCAAAAAACTTATTGACGATGCCCATAAACGGGCGTTGTCGATTTTGAACGAACACCGCGACGAGCTGGAAAAACTTGCTCAAACGCTGCTGGAAAAGGAAACCATCTCCGCAGCCGAAGTGGATGTTCTGCTGGGCAGAGTTGAAGAAGCAAAAGTTACTGACGAAGTAAAACCTGCCGAAGAAGCTGTCGAAGAAGCTGTTACGACAGAAATTGAAAGTGTGGAAATTGCTGATAATGCCGAAAAACCTGTTGATAACAGCGATACCCCAACAGCAGGCGGAAACGCATGAGTACCCCGCCTGCCGGAGCGATCAGCAGCAGCGGTAACGGCTGCGTGATAAATTGTCTGGCAACGCCCAGAGCGTCACGCAATGCCGTGACGGCGTGGCACGACGGCAGATTGAAAATCGCCCTCGCTGCGCCGCCGGTGGATGGCGAGGCCAACAAAACTTTAGTCAAATTTATGGCGGAAGTTTTGCAAGTGCCTAAAAGTGCCGTAAGCGTGACTTCCGGCTTGACCGGCAGGCGTAAAGCGGTGGCGGTCAGCGGATTAGCTGCTGAAGATGCAATAAAGATTTTATCTGAATTAATATAGTACAGGAGTTTTTACTATGAGCGAAGCCAAAAGTTACACCTTTTCGGTGCGAGTCGAGAACAAATTCGGTGTATTGTCCCGCATTGCCGGACTTTTCAGCGGCCGGGGCTACAACATTTCGTCCCTGACCGTCAACTCCACCAGCGATCCGGAAGTATCCCGCATGATCATTGTCACCAAAGGCGATGATGCCGTTATTGAGCAGATCGAAAAACAGCTCAACAAACTTATTGAAGTCATTAAAGTCGACCGTTTGAGCGGCGAAGACTTTATTGAACGGGAACTGGCACTTTTCAAGATAGCTGCCGATACTCCGGAAAAGAAAGCCCAAGTCATTCAGCTGGTGGAAATTTTCAACGGCAAATTTGTGACTGTCGGCCCCGAAGAGCTGGGCGTGGAGATTTCCGGCAGAGCCTCCCAGATCGACAATTTTATGAATATGGTAAGCGACATCGGTATTATCGACATGGCACGCTCCGGCAGAGTCGCCATCGCAAGAGCTAAATCATAATAAAAAAAGCCCTGTTCCCAATGCGGGTAGGTAGTAAAAAATGACATATATACCTGTGCATTGAGATATTTTTCAAAATTTGAATGGCATTTATCTTTTTGCTCCGCAAAAAGATAAATGCCGGTAAAAGGTTTGGAAAAAAGGGGTGGAGTTTGAGGAGGGGGAAAAGGACCGATCCAGCAAAAGGTCTTTTCCCCCTCCTCAAGTACCGACCCTTATTGGGAACAGAGCTATAAAAAAAGCCCATCTGTCTGGTGTTCAGAGAGTATGTTTTTGCTCTGAAATAGCAGCAATATAAAAAGCTCCGTTCCATGAAAAATCAGGGAACGGAACTTTTTTTATGCCATCAATATAGCTGCAAGTGCTGTTATTACCTTATACCAGTTTGGCTCCCGGCTGGAAAGATTCAAAGTATTCTCTTAATTCCGGAGCGACTTCGGGTATATCAAAAGGCATATTGCCGTTGCGCATGGATTTATGACCCAATACGCCGGTTGCCACAGAATCACGGGCGGCCACCGGATTGGCGTTGGTGGGTTTGCCTTCGGTGATGAATTCAAAGAAGTTTTTCACGATCCGGGGGTCAGCACCGCCGTGGGTACCGGGAATGGGCTTGAGCTTGTAAATAATATCCGGTGTGGCTCTGGGGCCCCGCTGCGTCCATACATGCACTTCGCAGTTGCCGAAGTCGCCGACATTTTCCACTCTGCCTTTAGTGCCGATAAAGGTGTAGTTGCGTTCGCCATCGGGAGTGTAATGGCACTGCAAATAGGTAGCCTGGGCACCGTTTTTCAGCTGCATAAGGATCATGTTATGATCTTCCACATCCATCTCCGGCGAAAAACCTTTGCACTCCAGCGGCGGGTACTGCGTATCCCGGAACTGGGCACACCCGGCTTCCTCCGGGTTGCGGCGTTCACAACGGTTGTAGACCGACAGCATACCCATACCCACAACACGGTTGGCTTGAGTATCCATAATATAATTCATTACATCAATATCGTGAGCCCCCTTTTGCAGCAAAAGTCCGCAGGTATTTTTCTGTTCGGAGTGCCAATCCCGGAAATAGGCATCGCCGCCATAGTTGACAAAGTGGCGGCACCAGGCACACTGCACTTCGCCGATCAAGCCGGAATCCACCACCTCTTTCATCTTCAGCACCACCGGGAAATAACGCATGTTATGCCCCACAAAAAGCCTTGTTCCGGTGGCTTTAGCGGTACGCAATATGCGGTCGCAGCCCTCAATAGTGATCGCCAGCGGCTTTTCGAGATAGACCGCTTTCCCGGCTTCCAAAGCTGCTACGGCGTGTTCTTCGTGCAGATGGTCAGGTGTCAGAATAAACACCGCACAAATCTCCGGATCAGCCAGCACATCCCGGTAGTTGGTGGTGAACTTGGCTTCGGGGTACATCTCTTTGAATTTATCAGCTCTTGCCGGATCGGTATCCGCAAACATACCCAGCTGCCAATCGGGAAACTCTTTGACTGCATCAATGATGCTTGCCCGGTTGCCGCTGCCGATAACGCCGAATTTACGCATAAAATATTCTCCATGTTAAGTTGCTGATTTGCATTTTGTTGATTTAATGTATAAATTAAACAACAATAAATCAAGCTGAAATTGATTTATTTGCAACAAAATTCATGTAAATAACCGATAAATAATGTTAAAAATTGATATTTATTATGCAAAAATCTTTTGAGTTGATCGCAGCTATGCGTAATGCGGCAACCGCCAGAACACTGCCGATCGAGCGTAAAAACTATCAGGTGTGTACCGTTGAATATGTGTTGTCCGGTGCCGGATTTCTGCAATTAAATGGGGCACCGGCTATCCGTATCCAAGCCAATGATGTCTACTTTTTGCCCAAGTACAGTGATCACAATTATTACCCGGATAAAGAAAATCCGTGGGATAAACTCTTTTTTGTGGTCAATGGCGAACTTATGACCGGTCTTTTCCAAGCTTATGATCTTGCCCGGACTCCGGTTATCCGCAATGCGGGGATGTTGAAACACTATTTTACCGAATTTATTAAATTGCGTTCCAGCGGCTCATCGCAAAATATGGCGGCACTGCTTTTTCACCGGTTTGCGATCGATTGCCGCCTGCTGACCAACCAGCAAAATCAGAGAGAACTTACCGCCGCCAGCAAACTCAAACAGATATTGGATGGGGATCTGGCGGAAGAATTCGTACTCAATAAATATGCTGCCGAGCAGAATTTCAGCAGCGAACACCTGATCCGGCTTTTCCGTAATGAATTTGCCATTACTCCACAAGCCTACCGGCTGCAACGGCGGTTGAACGAAGCCCGACAATTACTTTTATACAGCGAATTGACCGTTAAAGAAATCGCCGGAATGGTGGGGTTTTCCGATCAGTACAGTTTTTCGCACAGTTTCAAAGCGCATTACGGCAAGTCGCCACAGTTGTTCCGCAAAGAGCAAATTGTTTAGAAAAAACTGTTATTTTCTGCCGGTACTGCCGAATCCGCCTTCGCCACGGTCGGAATCGGAGAGAGCTTTGACCACTTCCAATTCCACCACCGGCAGTTCAGCGATCACCATCTGGGCGATGCGGTCGCCACGCTTGATGGTGAACTCTTCCGGGCCGTGGTTGAACATTATTACTCCTACTTCGCCCCGGTAACCGGCATCAATGGTTCCCGGCGAATTGGTCAGAGTTATATTGTGCTTGAGCGCCAGCCCGCTGCGGGGGCGCACCTGGGCTTCGTAATTGATGGGCAATTCAATAAATACCCCCGTTGGCACCAATGTACTTTTATTGACCGGTACCGTCATATCCACTCGGCTGCGGAGATCAAAAGCCGCATCGTCGGCATGAGCTTTGGTTGGCAGCAGCTCTTCGCAGGAGTCCATCATGGAAATTTTTACTTTTATTTTCATAGTAAAATCTCTTCTTTACTTGCATGAATACCAATTTTGTGTTACTTTAACGCAACAAAAAAATATTGCAAATTCTTTTTTACATTCCGGGAAAATTTTATGGATATAAAAATCGGTATTGGCTTTGATGTACATAAATTAGTGGAAAACCGCAAACTTCTCCTTTGCGGTATAGAATTCGCTTTCCCCCTGGGGCTGCTGGGGCACAGCGACGCTGATGTGGCATTACATGCCGTTGCCGACGCCATATTAGGTGCTGCCGGAGCCGGTGACATCGGTCAGTGGTTTCCTGACAACGATCCGGCATACAAAGATGCCGACAGCGGCAAACTTTTACGCAAGATCATGGAAAGTGATGCTCTGAAACCCTACACCATCGGCAATGTGGATATGGTAATAATCTGCCAGCAACCGAAAATATTGCCCATGGTTCCGGCAATGAAAGAAAATCTGGCAAAACTCCTCAACTGCCAAGCCGATCAAATTTCCATAAAAGGCAAAACCACCGAAGGTCTGGGCTACACCGGCCGCGGCGAAGGCATAGCCGCCCAGGCAGTGGTCATACTCAAGCAAGCATAAAAAAGTTCCGGAGCCGCAGTTTGCTTTGCTGTTGAAATCCAGCGCCGGAACGGTGTCAGTTATTTGGACTTTTTACTGACCAGCCAGAGTACTTCGTAGGGTTTTAGTTTGATTTTTTTGACTTTCCCGGTAAAGGTACGCTCATCCTGAAAGCTGTAAAGTTTGCCGGGATATTCCACACTTACAGTTTGATCTTTCAGTTCCACATTTACCAGCAATATCCAATCGGCATCATTACTGTGCCATGCGCGCATCAGACCGCTGGATTTTACAACGAACTCATCGCCCAGTAACGCCTGTTCCAGAGCTTTGAATTCGTTGCCCAATATCTCCAGATAACCTTTTTTCATATCTTCGGAATTAAAGATCCCGGCGTTGCGGTCAGCCGAACCAATGGGCAAATTGGGGTCACCGATCTTGAACGCCAGCTGACCGTTGGCACCGGCAGCGATGGAGCCGTAGACCGAGGCTTTGATTTCAGGTATATTCAAGCCCCGGGGACGGACAAAGTGTGCCGGAGATGGGTAACTTTCGCGGCTGAACGCCTGTGGTGTGTACCAGAAAACACCGTCGGTTTTCTCGTTGGCAACTTTCCGGCAGCTGGCGACCACGCTGGCAATGGATAAATCAAGGTAATCCTTTACATTGGGGCTGGGATACATATCCAGCGAGAGTATATCGCTGTGTTTAAGCAAGCCCAGACAGTTTTGTGCGGAGTTATCCACACCAATCACCGGGTGCTCCGGGTCCCACTCTTTCAACAGCTCATAATATTTGCCCAATTCGTTGATAAACGCCTGCCCCCGGGGTTCGTCAAAGAGATACCAGCCGAAGAATGCGGGGTGCTTTTTCACGGTATCCACAAATTTTTTCATTTCGCTCTTTTTTACTTTTTTAAGACCTTTAAGTCCGGGCAGCCGGTTTTTCCAGAATGGCGAAAGCGACACCATCAAATCGTGCTTTTGAGCATCATCAAGCATGGCAAGCACTTCGGGCAAACTCTGCCGGTGGAGAGTATAAAAGTGTGCCAGATTGTAGTGGTATTTCTGCAAGATGGGCAGCGAATTTTTCTGACACGCCATAAAGCCCCGGGGGTAAAAGAGTTTACCGTTGACCACACAGCGTTTTTGCTTATCGAGTTTGACATAATTGCCAGTTTTGACGATTTTAAGCGTAATATCCTGCCTGGGGCCGGTGACCTTGTATGACCCAGCCGCCAGATTTTTCAAACAGAAAGTCAGCTTGCCGGAACTTTTCAATACTTTGCTCTGCAAGACTTTCCCCCGGTTATCCAGCAAATCAAATTTGGCACTTTCAAGCTTGTCGGCAAACTTTATTTCAGCAGTAAACACCGGCTTATCATCCGGGAAAACCGTGTTGCGGTAAGCTGGCGCAACCACCTTGACTTCCACCGGGGAATCGCTGAAAGTAAGTTGCTTACTCTGAAAATCCACAATATTTTCGCCATCTTTCAATATGGATACAACTTCCCAATCGCCCGGAGCAATATCCACGGGAAATGCAAAAGTTCCGGCGGTGATATTGGCTTTTTTGATCTGCTTTTTCAAAGCTTTCTGCTGGTAAAAATTTACTTCCAAATCAAGTTTGCGTTTGCCGGGGTTTTCAATTTTTCCGCAAATCTTCTGCTCTTTGCTCGATAGATTGCTGACACTTGGCAGATAAAATTTGCGGTCAAGTTTGATATTTTTGAGCTGCGCAAAGTTGTCCGGCTTGTGATACCCTGCAGCCGGAGCCCACACTGAGTGCTGGGGCTTTTTGCCATCAAGTGCAAAATGGGAGCGGCCGATGTTGAACCGCCAGCTGGTATCTTCGCTGCTGCTGTACGGAAAGAATGGCAGATAGACTTCCGCCGTCCAACCGCCCGGCACCCGGCGGGCAGCCGCCTGCCAGATGCTTGACCAGTCGCCCAGAATTCCACCCACGGATTTATTGTTGAATATGGAGGAGTCGGGGTTGAAAATAAAATGGAAATATTCCCGAATGTTCAAATCGCTGGAAAAATTTGCCACCGGCGCAAGAAATATCTCAATGCTGTCGTCAAACCAGACCGCTCCGTTGAGGCGTTTTTCGCTTTTGATTATTTTATCTTCGGCAACAAAGGCAAAGTACAGCCCGAATTTATCCTGCAAAACCTTGAATTTGGTTTTTTCCGGCGCTTTTGCACCGTTAAAAGTGGTAAAGCCTCCGGCAAAAGGCACACTATCCCACGCCTTTTCGTTCAATGCTCCATCAAGCTTGATAGGCGAATTTGCCATTTTTACGGTGTATTCCGCAGGGGAGGCAACAGCGGAAAATACGCCGGAGATTGCCAGCATAAACAAAGTTTTCAATATTTTTTGCATTTAATAAATCCCTTATGGTAAAGCATTTATTGTAACAGTTGAATTGTCGAATATAATAGTATTGTTCGCTTGCTTTACAGTTGCTTGTTTATATTGATCGCCTTTATAATTGGTGTGGGGCAGGAATGTTGGCCAGCAGGCGCTGGAAATATCCAACCGGAGTTTATCGCCCTTTTCCAAGACAAAAGCGTGTTCTATAAAGCTGAAATCCAGCGGCACAACGGTATTGGGTTTATAGTTGGGATACTGCTTGCTTACAGGCATGATGTCATCCCGCAAACAGTAAGTTTTATCGCCTTTAACAATGCTTAAACGCAGGAAAAAGCTGGTATCTTCGCAATCGCTTTTCACATAGATTTTTGCCGACATCTTGCCCCGGACTCTGACGGTTTTATCAAAGGCGTCCGACACAAACGAAACCACATCTTTGCGGAAATCCGGCTCTTTCTGCAAAGCCATACCGCCAAAACGGTAGTTGCATCCGCCGGGGAATTGAGCGGGGTCAAGGGGATCGTACACATAGCTTATTGAGCCAGTTGCAGAACTCTTTTGCAAAGTTCGGCTGCCCAGATAGAAGGTGAGCTTTTCAGAGCCATCTGGCAGATCCGGTTCGGTGCACCACTTATTTTCCCACAAACTGTAATAGGTTATATTCCCCGGAGTGATAAATTCCAACTTTTTCTCCCGGTTGCGGCAATATTCAAAAAAGTCATAGCGGAAATCTTTCCACACCTTATCCAAACTGCCGTTTTCAAAGTCTACGGGGTGGTGTCCGGCCCGGAATCTTGTTGAAGGCGAGTGATCGTAGGGTGTCATGATCATTGCCGAGATCTGCCGCTGCTGCGGTGTTAATTTTCGCCACATATTGAAGTTTTCCCCGGTATAAATATCGTACAAGCCCCCCACAAACAATATGGGGAACTTGAAGTTGCTCAACGCCTTTTGAAAAGTGCTGCCCCCATCCGGAGTTTGCCAGTATTCAGCAGCCGGATCGGCACTTTTCAGCATATTGTCAATAGATGGAACGCTTTCGCCAAAGACCTTTTTGGTCATATCCGCCAGTGGGAGCGTGCGGAAGGCACTTTCTGAATAATTCTTTTTGATCTTACTGTTTTTCCGGAAATTGATAAAATGCCACCCCGCCGAACTTGCCCGCAACATGTTGTTGCGGAATCTGAAGTTGTAGCGGTCAATACCTTGCACCAGCAATACAGCACCTTTCACATCTTCCGGTGCGGCATCCAGATAAGCATAATGCACCGTAGCAAGATAACTCTGCCCGGTCAGGAAAATTTCCCCATTGTAAAAGGGCAGCTTCCGGATCATCTGCAACGCTTCAAGCCCGTCAGCGCGTTCGTTGGTGTAGGGGTAAAACTCCCCTTCGCTTGCCCCGGTGCCCCGGCAATGCTGAAAAACTACTGCATAACCTTTGCTCAACCACGCTGCCTGACTTTGGCAGAACATTGCCAGTTTGGCGGCATTGGCTTGGGCGTAGGGTGTTCGGATAAATACTGTGGGGTATTTATCACTTTCATTAACTCCCACCGGAGCGGCGACCATGGTAAAAATCCCGGTTTTGTCGCTCATCGCCAGCAGAAAGGATGCCGCCCGGACTTTGATTGGATTTTTGCCGTTTTTGAGTTTCAGCTCGCTGAATTTGACTTTATTGGCACTTACTGCCGAAAGATCCCATCCCAGCGCTGCCCAGCTGTAAATACCCAACAACGCTAAAATAAATGTCGATAGTTTTTTCATAACAATTTTACTGTTGGGGGACGATGGTATAAGTACCCAGCGGGCTGCCGTCAGGCATTTTTTCCATAGGATTACTGCTGGAAACTCCGTTTGGATTGAATGCCCGATAGGTACGGCTTTCCGCATGGCCATCGGCAAAAGCGGTGTTGAAAGTGCCATCCATATTGGGGCAATCGCTCAAATTGCCAACCGGTCGCTGTTCGTTGCCATGGCGTACACTTACATAATACGGATAGGTGATAGTATAGTTATCGGTACGGTTGGAATCCATAATAAGACTTGCAGCTGAAGGATCTGTAAAACTGGAAATCTTGAACTGTCTTCTTGCCCATGTATTGCTGTCTGTGTGATTTGCCATAAGCCGGTTGTTTGCCCCGTAGCTGGAGTAGGAAAATTCACTTGTCACGGCTTCCGGGCAGTGGAAACTTTTTCTGACTACCAGACCGTATGGCGAGTTCTGATTGAGGGCATTGTATTCGCCCTGCCCGCCGGTAGCCAGGAGTGCCATCCAACTGGAGTTGGTTGTGGAGTTGTTGCCCACATATTTATAGCGGGCAGGACAGACATTATCGTCGTAATCATTGGCATACATACCGATCGCCAGACCTATTTGTTTGAGGTTGTTCAAACAAGCGGAGCTGCGGGCGGTCTTTCTTGCCTGTGAAAGAGCGGGCAGAAGCATTGCCGCCAGAATGGCAATGATTGCTATAACTACGAGGAGCTCTATAAGGGTAAAACATGTTTTACCCTGCCCATGGGCAGGATTCAATACATGAGCTTTTTTCATTTTCCGATCCTTTCATTATAAAAGATGTCACATATCACTGCTGAAAATGTAATACGATTTTCTTGAAAAGTCAAATTCATTAACTAAATAATTTGCAAATATTTGCTGTTATACTATGATTACTTGCAACAGCCTCCCTATTTCCGAACACCACATTATTATATCGGTGCGGCACCCGCAGCCTCGTCGACCGTGGTTCGGCTACCGATACAGTGCTGCTTTTTTTCCTGCCGCGGCAAAGGCATCCTACACCCGGTCAAAACAGCGTGGTTCAAACCCGGTTGGGATAAAAGCCGTTGGCTCAATGGCAGTAAATACATAAGCTCTGTTCCCAATGCGGGTAGGTAGTAAAAAATGAC
>JAZMZK010000113.1:0-57680 GCA_045585955.1 Victivallaceae bacterium | reverse complement strand
CCTTTGGGTTGGAAGCATTTGTCCTGTTGGCTCTGTTGTACGTCGGGTTCAAAATTGAGAATGGCTGGATCGTCTTTCTCGGTTTGATCCAAACCGGTTTTGCAGTTGCCGCTCACTTTGTCGGTGAACATCAGGACAGTCTCGTTCTGTTCCGGATCGACAACCTGACAAGGATTCTGATTCTTGTGACGGCAGTTGTGGGAAGTGCAATTCTCATCTTCTCCATCAACTATATGAAAGAACACGCAAAACATGCACCGGAAGGAGCCGGGTCCCTGGGAAGATTTTACTTCTTCTTCATCAGCTTCCTCGGTTTTATGATCGGGCTTGTTTCTGCCAATAACTTTTCTCTGTTCTCCACATTCTGGGAAGCAACGACCCTTTGTTCCTATGCTCTTATCGGACAGGATGGCGGGGAAGCAAGACGTGTCAATGCCACCCGTGCGCTGCTGATCAACAGTTTCGGCGGAGTGCTGATGCTTGCCGGTATTTTCCTGTTGAAAGTCAACGGCTGCGGCGAAGATTTCCAGAGTCTGACAGGAGCTGCTGTGACGGTTCTTCCTGCGATGCTTCTCTGTATGGCGGCATTTACCAAGTCTGCATTGTTCCCGTTCCAGAGCTGGCTGCTTGGAGCAATGGTTGCTCCCACACCGGTTTCCGCATTGCTTCATGCTGCAACGATGGTGAAAGCCGGGGTTTATCTTGTGATGCGTATCAGTCCTCATTACAGTGATTATACACTGTTCATGATGATGATAGCGTTTACCGGTGCGCTCTCTTTTGCCGGAGCAGCGTTCCTTGCCTGTACGCAATCCAATGCAAAGAAAGTTCTGGCTTACTCCACGATTTCCAACCTGGGTTTGGTGGTGGCTTGCGCCGGTATCAACTCGCCGCTGGCTTACGCTGCGGGGTTGGCGATCATCAGTTTCCACGCCATCAGCAAGGGCCTGCTCTTCCTCTGCGTGGGCCGTATCGAACAGCAGATCGGCTCCCGTGATATTGAAGATATGGACGGACTTATGTTCAAGATGCCCTTTACTTCAATAATGATCCTTATCGGCATGATGTCCATGCTGTTGCCGCCTTTCGGTATGCTTTTGAGCAAATGGCTGGCGATCGAAGCAACCATGCGTTCGCCCTTCCTGCTGATCTTTATGGTGCTGGGCAGTGCCCTTACCGTGTACTTCTGGGCCAAGTGGATCGGTCGGATCCAGCACACCGGTTATCACCCGGTGCTGCCCAAAGAAGAGATCCCCAGCACAATGAAGATTGCTTTGAGTTTGCTGGCATTGATGGTTCTGGCAACCGGGGTCACTACCATGCTGATCCTGACCAAGGTCTTTACCCCTATGGCAGAAGCAGTATTCAGCACCAAAGGTATGCTTGCTGAAACCGAAAACTTCAAGTATGGAGCGTTGATCATCTTCGGAGCGGTCGCAATTTTCGGTATTCTTCACTACTTTATCTGCTGGAGAGGTTTCAAACGCGAATGGGTACGCAAACCCTTCCTCTGCGGCGAAAACGTTTCCAACGAAGAAGTCGAAGCCGACAGCGAAGTGCGTTCTTACGACTTCCACAGCGTAGGCGGCAAGATCGAACACTCTCACGTTACCAACTACTATTTCCTCGGCATTATCAATGAAAAACTGGTGACCGGCTGCCTGAACTGGGCGGCGTGGCTGATCATACTGGTACTTATCGGCAACACCATAAGCTACACTTGCAGCAAGAATCAGCCGCTGGTGAACACCGATCCGGTAGTCAAGGCGGTCAACGATGCTGTTGAAGCGGTGAAAAAGGAGGTAAAGTAAATGGAATCATTGCAGAAAATAATCAGCAATCCCTGGGTCTATACTGCATTGGTTGTAGTGCTTACGCCTTTTGCCGGGGCACTTTTGACCAGCATTGACCGTAAACTTACAGCCCGTATGCAGGGCAGAATCGGGCCCTCGTGGTTCCAGCCGCTCTACGATGTGGCAAAACTTTTCAGCAAAAAGCCGATGGCGTTGCACCGTCCGCAGCTTATTTATGCTACACTGCATTTGGTGTTTATGGTAGTGGCAGTAGTGCTGCTGGCACTGGGCTGCGACCTTTTGATGGTGCTGTTTGTTCAGGCATTCAGCATGATCTGTCTGGTGCTGGGCGGTATGAGTGTACGTTCGCCTTACAGCTGGATCGGCAGCCAGAGAAAAATTATGCAGATGCTGGGCGTGGAACCGGTATTTCTGGTGATGATCTTGGCATTGTATCTGCGTAACGGCAGCTTCCTCGGCAGTGCATTGTTCAGCAAAGGTGAACCGCTTTTGCTTTCCATGCCGCTGATGTTTCTGGCGTTCCTCTGTGCGATCGCTATTGAAATGGAAAAGTCGCCCTTCGACCTCTCCAGCTCGCACCATGCACATCAGGAAATCGTCAAAGGGGTCACGCTGGAATACTCCGGGCCCTTCCTCGGAATCATCGAGATCGCTCATTTCTACGAATTTGCGTTCTTCTTTGGTCTGATGATGGCATTCTGGCACACCAATATCCTTATTGGTCTGGTGGTGGCATTTGCCGGATTGATCTTCCTTGCGGTGTTGGACAACAGCTTTGCCCGCCTTACACCGAATTGGATGCTGCGTTTTATGTGGACCGTGCCCCTTTCCATGGCACTGGCTAACCTTATCTGGTTATGGGTGAAATAATGAGTAAAGCAATCAAAAAATCTCCGTGGGTGGTGCATTTCAACTGCAACAGCTGCAACGGCTGCGATATTGAATTTCTTGCCTGCCTTACCCCGACTTATGATGTGGAACGCTTTGGTGTGCTGCATGTGGGCAACCCCAAACACGCCGACGTTCTGGTAGTGACCGGTTCGGTGAACAACCGCAACAAGCATGTGCTGAAAAATGTGTACGATCAGATGCCCGAACCCAAAGTGGTGGTGGCAATGGGTGCCTGCCCGGCGACCGGCGGTATCTTTGCTGATTGCTACAATGTTATCGGCGGCGTGAACAAAGTGATCCCCGTGGATGTGCATGTGCCCGGCTGCCCGCCCAAACCCGAAGCAATGATGGATGGTATCATCGAAGCTGTGGGCATTCTGGAAAAGAAACGCAAGGGCGAAACTGTGGATGCTCCGGTGCTGCCGGTAAAGGTGGTCAAAGGTCCGGAAGCTCCGCCCATGACGCCTGAAATGCAAGCCAAGATCGCCGCTGCCAAAGCTGCCGCCGCCGCCAAAGCCGCAGCAGCCAAAGCCGCCGCCGAAAATCAACCCGAAGCCAAGGCAGAATAAACTATGATGACAGTAAACGAAGTGCTGACTCTTGAAAATCAGCAGGAAAAGATCGGTGCCTTGCTGCTGCACGGCTACCGGTTTGTAACGATGACGGTCGTGGACAAGGGCGAAGAGTTTGATATAATCTATCACTTTGACCTTGATTATGACATGGTGAACTATCAGCTGGTATTGAAAAAAGGCGATATATTGCCCAGTATTTCTGACATTTGCTTTGCCGCAGTGATTGTGGAAAACGAAATTCAGGATCTTTTCGGCATCACCGTCAGCAATCTGGCGATCGACTACGAAAAACACTTTTTGCTTGCTCCCGATGCACCGGCAGAACCTTTCTGCCGCGTTCCCGGTGTGGGCGTTACGGCAGTTAAAGTAACCGCTGCTGCCGCAGAAAACGGAGGTAACAAATGAGTATGCTTGTACCTTTCGGTCCCCAGCACCCGGTGCTGCCCGAACCCTTGCAGCTGCGTCTGGAACTGGACGATGAAAAAGTTATTTCCGCTATGCCGGTGGTGGGCTATGTACACCGCGGTTTGGAAAAACTTGCTGAACAGAAAGATTTTATTCAGGATACCTACTTAATCGAGCGTGTCTGCGGTATTTGCTCCTTCCAGCACAGCATGGCTTACAGCATGGGCGTGGAAGAGATCATGAATATCGAAGTACCCGAACGCGCCAACTATCTGCGTGTTATCTGGGCAGAATTGCACCGTATGCACAGCCATTTGCTGGCATTGGGTCTGCTGGCTGATGCATTCGGCTTTGAAAACCTCTTCTACACCATTTGGAAAGTGCGTGAAGAGATCATGGATGCTATGGAAGCCACCACCGGTGCCCGGGTGATGCTGGGTGCATGCTGCATTGGCGGTGTCCGCAAAGACATCAACGCCGAACAGGCCAAATTTGTGCTGGAAAAACTGGCTAACTTTGAAAAGGATTTCAAGCGTCCTGCCGAAGTTATTCTGAACGATTACAGCGTCAAAGAACGCCTCTGCGGCGTGGGTATCATCGACGGTAAAAAGGCATACGAACTGGGTACAGTCGGTCCTGCATTGCGCGGCAGCGGCGTAGCCAAAGACCATCGTATGACCGGGTATGCAGCATACGGCAAGCTGGGCTTTGAGCCTGTCGTGGAAAACGATTGCGACTGCTATGCCCGAACCAAGGTGCGTGTGCGTGAACTTCACCAGTCCTGCGAACTGGTAAAAGCCGCCCTCGCCGCTTTGCCGGAAGGCGAACTCAAGACTCCGTTCAAGGGCAATCCCCTTGGCGAAGCAGCGGTCCGCGTGGAACAGCCCCGCGGTGAAGTGCTCTATTATCTGCGCGGTAACGGCACGGACAAACTTGACCGCCTGAGAATTCGCACCCCAACCTTTGCAAACATTGCGCCGCTGCTGAACATGCTGGTTGGCTGCGGACTGCCGGATGTGGCAGTGATCATCCTTTCGATTGACCCGTGTATCAGCTGTACGGAGCGGTAAAATGCGTTTATTTTCTATATTCAAAGATATTCTCGGCAATCTGGTCAAAGGCCCGGTAACCCGCAACTATCCGGCGGAAGTGCGTGATCCCTTCCCCGGCGAACGGGGCAAACTCGTCATCGACGAAAAAAGCTGTATCTTCTGCGGCATGTGTGCCAAAAAGTGCCCTGCCAATGCATTGACAGTGACCCGGCAACCCAAAGAGTGGAAATTTGAGCGTTTCCGCTGTATCATCTGCGGAGCATGCGTGGAAGCCTGCCCGAAGAAGTGCTTGAGCATGGTTCCCCGCCTGGCGGAAGAACCCAAAGCTGAAGCCAAAGCCGAAGAAAAGGCTGAATAAAAGTAAAAACTTTATTCAAACAAAAAAACTTGCCGGAAAACACCGGCAAGTTTTTTTTATGCAATAAATTTTTTTATGCTTACAACAGCAGCAAAGAGCTAAATCACGCATTTTCCCAGGGGAAAATTGGTAAGCCTTTACCTTCTGTATACAAGTGGAATTTATCGGTAAGAATGTTCCATGAAGCAAAGTTGTCCGCATAAAGCCCTTCGCCGGTTTCTCCGTCAAAGTTTTCGCGCATAAAACCGAGCGACTTGATCGACTTGTAAACCAGTTCCACAGTATCATCCGCCAAGCGTTCCGCCTCTTTTTTGTAGCCGTAACGCAGCAAGGCATGCATAACAAACCAGCTCAAAGGTATCCAGACCGGCCCCTGCCAGTTGGAGTTGGTCAATCGGCTCCATTCGCCGAAACGCGGCGGATTTCCCCAGCGGGCGTTATTGTAGTATTCGCTGGATCTGCTCAAAGAGCGGATCCCGAACGGACTGCGGAAGTGTTCCGGCGATAACACATAGCGTTCGATCATCTGCGCTGCCCGCTCCGGTGCTGCGATCCCGGCAAAAAGCACCAGCAATGCGGGACAGCTTATGTAAGAATACTTGCCGACTTCGCCGGCTAAATGCTGATCGGCAAACGAAGTAACAACTTGGTTATTCAGCAGATTGAATGCCGAATAAGTCTGCATTTCTTCGCTCCACAAATACTCATTGACCGCATTTTTTATTTCCGAAGCACGCTGATCAAATCTTGAATCATCCCGGCCAAGTTGGCGGGCAATAAATCCCATAGCTCGATATTCCAGATAGAGCAGCGCTGCCAGATCGGGCGATATTATTGAACCGGTGGGGAAAATCGTAGCGGTGATTTCATTATCAAAACCTGACATCCACGCTTCGCCCCAGCGGTACAAGCCGAAAGGTGCAGAATAAGTCTTTTCCCAATACTCCAGATACTTTTCCAGCTTGCTGAAAATTTCTGAAACTGTTGCCGTATCGCCGGTAGCATTCAAATAAACAGCCGCATTCTGGGCAAGATAGGGTTGAGCGTGAAATCCGCGGGTATGCACTGCTCCGTCCACCGAATTGCAAGTACACGATACAAAACCGTTGGAACGCTGAAATTTCAGCATGGTCAGCAGAAAGTATTTCATGAATTCCGCTTCGCCATTCATGGCATAACGCAGAGTCATGTGATGCGTATCCCAAGTAAAAACCGCTGCCGAATAGTATTTTCCGGCAGTGGTCGTCAGCATGGGATAATCAAAAAGGCCCATCGGCTCGGTACGAACTTTCTGCATTAAATCCAGAATAAAAGATTGAACTGCAACATGATGTTTATTATTCATAAACAAACCATTCCCTCACAAAAATGTCATTTTTTTACGGACAATAGTGTTTGGCTACATCTTCAAACTTCATCCATTCCACATTGTCGCCGAAAGTTTTCTGTATCCGCTGCAAAAGTTCTTCAAAGCCGTTCAGTCCGATCATTCTGCCGTCGGAATAAAGCGACTGCCAGTGGGTTATCATTACCAACGGTTCATTGGCTTCGTAAAGCTCCCGGAGTCTGCCACTCTTGCCATCGGCGGTCAGCAGAGTGTCGATCTTTTCTCTTACACTTGCCACGGCCTGATCAAAAGTTGCCGGGTTCTGGCTGCCCCAATAGGCATCTATGGTGTTATTGGGAACCGTTATGACTCTGCCGGTTTCCGCAGAATTGCACATCTCTCTGGGTTTGGTAAACCCCTCTTCCCGGCTGTGCAGAAAATAGAAAGTGCGGTCAACTCCGAAAGTCTTTTTGAAAGCCATACCGATACCTTTGCTGTAATTTTCTTCGTTATCCCGTCCGGTTGTCCAGGGCGAACTTACCCCGGTGGGGTGCAGACCGATATTGTCCAGAATCTGCAAACCTATGGATATATAGTCGCAAATTTCTTCGGCAGAAGCCTGGCTTACAAACTTATCTTCACACAAGTGCATACCTTTGTGGATTTTATCGTTCCATGTCAGAAAATGGGTCAGCAATTCTGGTGTGATCGAAAATCTTGGAGCAATATATTTTTTGGCATATTCCACAAAAGCTCTGATGTTGGCTTCCGGCACATGGTTGACCCGGGTCGGCTCATCAAGTCTGCCCAGACAGCAAGGTACGGGAACTACTGAAAACTTGCCCTTAACGCCATACTTGCTGCAAAGTTTGCCAAAGAGCATCGCCATTGCCGGCGGCACAAGTTCTTCGTGGTAATTTGCCAAATCGTGATAACTGAAAGTATTGACTACGCCGCCATCATCAATGATTAGACTGATAGGGACTTTGCTCATTATTTATTCTCCTTTTTTCCGGCCCTGGCGGCTTTTTTGGCTGCTTTGCGCCGTTTTTCTTCAGCAATTTCTTCCGGAGTTGGAATATCCTCCAACTTCACCAAACTTACCTCGTTCAGAGCATCTTCAACTTTTTTGCGGTAAAATTCCAGCTGTTCAGCATCCAGATCCGGCGGAATGGGTATGGGTGTACCGATGACTACGGTCAACTTGCTGAACGGTTTGGGTATCTGAAAGCGATCCCACGACTTGCACTCCCAGTATCTTGAAGCATTGACCGTTACCGGCACTACGCTGGTGTGGTGGATACTTGCCAGATGGATAGGGCCTTTGCTCATGGTGTAACGGGGCCCCCGGGGGCCATCGGGCGTAAAACTTATGTGATTGCCAGCCTTGAGTGCCCTCGCCGCTTCCAGCTGGGCATTCATGCCGCCTTTGCTGGAAGAGCCTCTGGCACTGCGTAAGCCAAAACACTTGATCAAATCAGCAATGTACTGACCATCCCGGGAGGCGGAAACCACCGCCACAGTGCGTTTGCGAACCTCTTTGGGGAACACTGCCGGAAAAAATAGCAGCCGGTTGTGCCAGGTAACTGCCACCATCTGCTGGGCAGTTTTCACCAAACCATCCGGATCAACGACTTCCACCCGGTAGAAACAAAACCGCAAAAACCTCAATATCCCGGCAAGTATCACAAAGATCCAATCCGGCAACTTTTTGGTATCCCGGAATTTCTGCTTAAAGTAGTTCATAAAGAATTACTGAAGTTCAGAAGCGTCGATCTTTTTGATCTCTGCCCACTTGCCGATCTCATCGAGGAACTGCTGGCGGCGTTCGGCATTGGCAGTGCAAAGTCTGCCGGTATCGAGCATAACTTCCAATTCAGTATCGCCGATAGCACCATTGCAAGTCATATCCAGAGCTTCTGCCGCAGCAATAAAGCGGGAAACAAAATCCGCCTGATCGCCCTCCGCCATAGCTTCGATTTCGGCAGAAATTGCAAACCAGGGGCGGTAAAACTCTTTAACACCAAACTTTTTACGGAAACGCTTCTTCATAATAAAACCCTTTCTTTAACGGTTAAAAATTACTCTATAATATACATCAAACCACCCAATTTGCAACAAATATGATTTTACAAACAAAATATTTTTTAACGATCAGGATTATTGCCTGATAAATCTTTGACTGTATTGCCTTCACTCAGGTGCATTTCAAATTTTATATCTGCCGGGCCGTTGCCTTTGCGGCGGGATAATCTCTCCATAAGTTCCCGCAGAGAAACATCCAGATCCGGGCCCACCGTAGTTATATCATACCCACCGAACTGCGTCATATATTTACCTTCGTAAGAGGCAATGGAAAGCTCCTCCGGCACCCGGATATTATTTTTGATACACGCCGAAAGAAACATTACAGCTACTTCGTTGGTATGGCAGAATACCGCCGTGGGGCGATCGGCAAATCGCAAATAACGCTGTATGCAGCTGTCGATCATCTTCTGTTTTCCGGCAATATCCGACATATCCCATTGAGCAAATGCAAAACGCAAATGACGGTTGAACGGTATATTGTATTTCTCCAAAGCCCGCCGGTAGCCATCGCGATAACCGGCAGGCAAATTACGGGTAAATTGGGTAGATATATGCATGATCCGGCGATGCCCTTTTTCTATAAGGTGTTCCACCGAAAGTTGTTCGCCTTCAATCCGTTGGATATAGCCTCTTATCACCTTGCCGTCAAGTATGCGATCACAGATACGCAACACCACAAAACGCTCCGGGTGCTTCAAGATCAGCGGCAGAGATTGAGTACTATACAGCGAATACATAAATATATCTGCATTAGGGTCATTGAGCTGTTCCTGAAGTATTTGCGTTTCGCTGCGGGCAAACCAGCGTTTGGGGATCACCGTTACTTCAGAATAATTGTATTCAGGAGCCAGCGAAGTCAATATTTCGGCGATCTTCACATAAAAAGGCTGGGCTAAACCGGGTATCCAGATATGGAGTTTACGCATTTTTTTGCCGAAATCCGGATGCTGAAAAGTACCTTTGCCCCGAATGGTTTTCAGCACGCCTTCCCGGATAAGCTCGTTTACAGCCTTGTTGCAAGTGGCGGTGGTCGTATTAAACATGGCTGCCATCTCGCGTCTGTCCGGCAAAGCAGATGTTTTATATTTACCGGCGGCGACCAGATCTCTGATCGCTTTTTTGATGACTGTATATTTACTGTTTTTCTGCATGATACTCTTGAACTTGATACTGTTTTTCATACGCCTGTACCCAACCAGACACAGTCAGTTAAACGGGCATAACGGAGATGGATTTTCAGATTTCAACGGCATAAAAGCTGCTTCTGCTGAACCGCTGTTATATCATTCCACTCCCCACAATACTATAACATCTCTTTGAAAAAATACAAAATAAAACCCGATGTTTCCCGGTTTTTCGCCCGGAACTTGCGAACAGGAAAAAGCCCGGCTGCAAAGTGGTGCGTTTACTTTTACGATCGTCAAAATAAAAAAATACGGAATAATCTTGTTTTTTCTTCTTGTAATTACAATTTTGCGTGCTATATTAGCATTGCAAGCAGGATTGACAACCAAAAAAGCCGTAAAAAAATAGCAGAGTTGATCCGAGGCAGATACAAGCGTAATGCCAGCCGATGGATCGTTGCTGATGCTGTTTATGCTGAAACAATATATTGGGGATCTATCTGAAAAATGGAAATTTCTTTATCAAACAGAGTATTATCGGGGATGCTTGCACTATTGGCAAGCGTAACAGTTTTCTTACAAACAGGCTGCAATGCCATCAAGGAAGGTGATACCATGCATAATGTTAAAGATTTCGGAGCCATCGGCAACGGCATTGCCAATGATACTGCTGCGGTTCAGCGCGCCATTGATGCGGGGGGAATGGTCTACTTTCCTGCCGGAACCTATTTGTGCGGTACGCTTTTTCTTAAATCCGACGGCGGGCTTTATCTGGACTCCGGAGCCACTTTGCTGGCAAGTCCGGAAAAAAAGGATTACGCCGTGGAAAAAAACTCCGGATCATCTGCCGAGAAAGCTTCCGATGCCCACTTTATTATTGCCATAAAGCAAAAAAACATTACGATCAAAGGCCCCGGCAGAATCGACGGCAACCGCAAGGCATTCTGGGAGCCGCCGGCAGACTGGAGCCAAACCTGGAGCGTCAAACCCTGGAAATGGCGTCCGGGGCAAATGCTCTACATCAAAGAGTGCGACAATGTCCGTATTCAGGATGTGGAACTTTACAATTCGCCCTACTGGACTTGTTTCCTCCACGGCTGCCGGGATGTGATTGTTTCGGGCGTCCGCATTTACAACCACCCCCATACCCGCAACGGCGACGGCATTGATATTGACTGCTGCCGTAATGTAGTGGTCAGCAACTGTATTATCGACAGCGGCGACGACTGCATTACGCTGCGGGGCAGCGATGCGCGGCTTGACCGGAAACAACCTTGCGAAAATATCACCATTACCAACTGTGTACTTAAAACCATCTGCAATGCCATCCGTATCGGCGTGGGCAGCGGCACGATCCGCAATGCAGTCTTTTCCAACTGCGTGATCAACGATTCCCGTATGGGCATTTCGATCTGCGGACATTATAACAAAAGCGTGGCAGTTATAGAGAATATTCAATTTGATAATATGCGGATCAATGCTCAGCTGCCCATCTTTCTGCTGGGCAACAGTGATTCAGCCAAACCGGTGCGCAATATAAGTTTCCGCCACATCCGGGGGACGGCTTCATCAGCTATCCGTATTCTCGGCACTCCTGAGCTGCCCGTTACAGCTGTTTCATTTTCAGATGTCCGGTTTGACTGGCTTGACGGCGGCAAACCGGTCACCAAGTATGCGCCTTTCAGCGGCAACGCCTCGCTGGACAGTCCGGATGGTGCGGTATATGTCAGCTACGGCAAGGATATTTCCTTTGAAAACTTCCGCATCGACTGGAAAGCCGCTGATCAGAACTGGAAATACGGCTTGAAAACTTTGAACTCCAAAGATATTGATCAATTCCGGTGCAATTTCGGCAAAGAAAATATTTCTCAGGTTATTTCAGATGATCATTACCGGCTGATTATAGATATTGATGCCGGCAGGATCGACCCGGAGGAAGGAAAAAAACTTTTGCAAAAGTATCCTGAACCTCAAACAATCTGATATTGTAACAAAAGCGTAAAGAGCCAAAGTACAAATATATATAATGGTTGTTTTTACAATCTAAAAGAAAGGATCAGAGTATGGAAAATAACTGTTCAGCGCAAAGTTCGGCATCCGACTGCGGCAGGGGAAGAACTGCAAGATTTACACTCATTGAGCTGCTTGTGGTCATAGCGATCATCGCTATTCTGGCGGCAATACTGCTGCCGGCACTTTCATCGGCACGCAATTCCGCTTTGAGTGCCTCGTGTATGGGGAATTTAAAGCAAATCGGCATAGCTCTTGCCGGATACGAAGGCGACCATGGGCGGCTGCCGGTGGCTTTTCATCTGGTGGAAGAATACAGCGCAAACCGTTTTTATCCGAATTACACCTGGTATTCTCTTATATGGGCTGACAATCCCCAAAGAGGCAAGATCATGAAATCAATAATCGGCGACTGGATGCATCTGAAATGTCCGGCAGACAACTCCAGAAGCGAAAGTATGCAGGCTCATCGTAAATATTGGCGGACTTACGATGCCAATGTTGTTGCCATGCCGCAAATCAACGAACGCAATGCTTCCGGCGTTATGGAAGCGTGGACACCTGCGGGTTCAAATCCTACCGATGGACTGTCTAACAATCTTCGAGTATCCCCTTCGCAAATGGTGACTATTATGGAATATGGCAGAGACGGCATGCGCAGCGGCCACACGCAAGCCTCACAAGCCTTTCATCTGGCTGCCGAGGATAAGGGTTTGACTCCGAATGATATGGCATACTCCCGCTATTTTCACCCTACCGGTTCCAATTATCTCATGTGGGATGGTCATGTGGAACACCTTGACCGGTTGCTCATAAGCGGATTTGACGCGCTTTATATAACTAATAAACAACCCAAATAACCAGCTTTAATACAGGAATTTTGCTATGCAGACAAAAATGAAATTGTTATTTATGCTGCTTTGCAGTACCTCTGCGGCGGCATTTGCCGATGTAAAACTTCAAAACGCCGTGATCGTTCACCCGGATACCCTGAAAGGCCGGGAAACTGTGGCAGTCGAAGATATGAAAACGGCTCTGGAAAAGATGACCGGCAGAAGTTACAAGGTTTTTCCGGAAAGTCAGGCTCCTGCATCCGGCGTTAAAATTTATATCGGCAACACCAAAGCTGCCCAAGCCGCCGGGATCGATGTAAAAAAAATGGAACCCCAGCAATTTAAAATGCAGGCAGGAAACGGCAAAGTTATCCTCGTTGGCGGAACTCCCACCGGTACCGATTTTGCCGTATCCACATTTTTGCAGACCAAGTTTGATGTTTACTCTCTGGCAGGAGATTGCGATGTATACCCCAAAAACAGTGATCCGGTTGTCAAAGATTTTGAAAAAGTCCAGAAACCCGATGTAACTGACCGGAAGATCTATTCTCTGCTGGATCGCTGTTTCAACCCCGATACCCAGAAAAAGTGGCACAGATTTCACCGGATCAACCGCATGACCTGGCCGGCAGAAGACAGAACAACTCCGCTGGCACGGGAAAGCAAGCTCATCCCCCGGATGCACTCATTTTATAAATTGGTGCCGCCGAAAAAGTATTTCAAAACCCATCCGGAATATTATTCCATGCGCTCCAACGGTCAGCGGGACTGGCGTTTCCGGGGCAATCTCTGTTTGACCAATCAGGAAGTCTGGCAGGTGGCATTGAAGGAACTCCTTGCCAGCATAAAGAAAGAACGCAAAAAATATGCAAATAATCCGCCGACACTCTATGGAGTTGCCTACGAAGATAACCCCAACGACCTTTGTGAATGTGTGCCATGTCAGCAACGGAAAAAGAAAGATGGAACATTTTTCCCGCTGAACGCCGAATTTGTCAACTATCTTGCCCGGGAAGTCAGAAAAGTCTATCCGGATATCTGGCTTTGCACCGCAAGCAACCGGAATATGTCGGACCCGGATGTAAAATTTGAGCTTGAAAAAAATGTGATGTTCATTCATTGCGACCGCACTGCCCACAGCAACAGCATGTATCCCCTGACTGACCCGATGAACAAACTGGGTTATGACCGCTTGATCAAATGGCAGAAAAAATCTCCGGTTTTGGGCGTTTGGGACTACTTCTGGTGCCCAAATAACATTCAGCCGATGATTGCGGTGGATGCCATTATCGGCGACTGCCGGTTGTTCCGGGATATAAATCTCTACTGGATTTTCAAAGAAAGTGAATTTCACTTTGGCCGCAGTACATTTTTAAGTTTCCACCAGCTGCAGATCTTTCTGGAACTTCAGCTGCTCTTTGATGCTTCGCAGGATCCCGAAAAACTCATCCGCGACTTTATCAAAGGTTATTATGGAGCAGCCGCACCGGAAATGCAGCAGTATTTCGATATGCTCCGTCAGGCACAGAAAGATACTCCCACCTCGCTTGACGAGTGGAACCAGCGGGAAAACCGCAACTATCCCCATGTAACTTACGACTTTTTGCTCAAATCCCGCCAGCTGGTCAAGCAGGGTTTGGCGAAAGTTAAAAACGACAAAAATCTTGCCGCCCATGTTTCGTGGGAGCTGTTGAGCATTACCGCTTCGCTTTTCCCCTATACCAGGAACACTCCCGGCAAAGAAGCTGAATTCAAAGAGTATCAAAAAGAGTACAAAGAAGCTCTGCTGCTTAATTTGGAAGTTCTGGACTTGAAGCCCAGATTTGAGCAGAAAGCCCGGGAAAATCTGGCACAGGAATTTGCCGAAGCAGTAGTTTTCGACGATCTGCCGCCGGAGCTTGCCAAACTGCCCCGTTCAGCATATATCACAGTGCCATCAAAGTACCTCAAAGGTCATGCCCCCTCCGGTACCCGTGCGGTCAAAGACCCGGACTCCAGTCAGCCCAAAGCCATGGTCAAAGTGCCGCTGGGCAAAACGCACAAAAAATTGCTGCCCCTTGCTGCCGGTGTCAACTCGCCGCGCAAAAAGCAGAAAGTTTCCATTAAAATCAAAACTGCTCCCGCCGACGAAAAATATCACTGGTACCGTTTGGGAGTCATCAGCATTGATCCCAGCAGTTATATCCATGTGAGCTGGGCATCGAAGCTGCTGCTCAAGGATTTTTACAGTGCCAACAAGAGCAAAGACAAAGACTTCAACCGTTATGAAGTCTGGGTTTCGATCAAGATGAGCGGCCCGGGTTATGTCCCCGGTTCCACCAAAGAAACCGGCATGTATATTGACCGTGGACTGCTGGTCAAAAAATATTAAAAGAGAAAAATCATGTTTTTTACAAGAAAAATCCTTTCAGTTATAGCTGCGGGCTGTCTGTTATCGACCCTCTCTATGGCAGCGGCTCCGGCAGAAAAAGTTCCGGCAAAGGCTCCCGCCAAGGCTGCGGCAAAACTTATCACACTGGGTACGGGAGCGGGCAATCCCTCTCTGACCCGCAACAACTCCTGCACATTTTTGCAGACTTCCCATGGAGCTTATCTCATTGATGCGGGGGGACCGGTTACCGCTGCAATTATCCGCAACAAGCTGGATTTCAACAGCATAAGAGCGGTATTCATCACCCACATGCACGAAGATCATTTCGGCGGACTGCCCGGTTTTCTTAAAAACCGTATGGTCAAGTACGGTCCTTACACCCGGAAATCGCTCTGGAAAGGCTTCTGGCCCGAAGTCCATCTGCCGGATGCCGACGCCATTACCGCCTTTGACAAATTGATGGCGACCCAGTTCCGGGGCGGGCAGAAAGAGCGGATCAAATATAAATTGATCAAACCCGGCTTGTTCTACGATGACGGATTTATGAAAGTTACCGCCATACCCAATAAGCATTTCAAGTGGGAAGATCAATATTTGCCATCTTACAGCTTTTTGATGGAGTTTGAAGGTAAAAAACTGCTTTGCACCGGGGATTTAGCTAAAAACTTCCCCGATTTCCCGGTCAAAGAAGCGAAAAAAGCAGATTTGGTTTTGTGCGAATTCACCCATTTGGAAGCAATGAAGTGTGTGGAGATATTCAAAAAGATCCGTCCCCGCAAACTGATATTCAACCATGTGGCAAGGAAAAACGAAAGAGTTTTTCCGGAGTTTTCCAAAAACTTCGATTATCCCATGACCGTAGCCAACGATGGCGACAGCTTTGATTTTTGAATATGGAACCGTTGAAACAAGCACCTGGAAAATTTCAGCAGAATTGGCAATTTGGCGAATTGCAGATACACTTTATCCATACCGGGGTGGCTGAATCAGCATTTTTCATTTTTCCGGATGGTACGACCATGCTCCTTGACTGCGGAGATCACCCTGCCTTGACCCGTTTGGAATATGCTGTGCCGGTTGTACCCGGCCCTGAACGGCTGGCGGGTGACTGGATCGCCCGGTACATCTGCCGGGTGTTGCCGCAAAATACGCCGCTGCTGGAAGATCGCCCGCTGATAGATTACATGATGCTGTCGCACTTTCACGCCGATCACTGCGGTTCGGCGGCGTGGCAGACCAAAAAGCGGGAAGGCACTCCCCTGCCCGGCTGTTACCGCAGCGGATTTGCTTTAGCGGCGGAAACGCTTTCGTTCAAAACCGCCCTTGACCGGGGCGGAGCAAAGCATATCATGCCCCACGGCTTTGAGTTCCCGCCGGATACTCTTGACCACATGCAAAAACTTTATGCGGCTTTGCAGCAGCGCGATGGATTAAAAATCCAACAGTTTGAGCCGGGCAGAACCGATCAGCTCTGTTTGTGTCATGCCCCGGAAAAATTCAAAGATTTCCAAATCACCAATATTGCCGCCAATGGCAGAATTCTCTGCAAAGACGGCTCCATCAAGGATCTCTATTGCGACAATCAAGATCCGGCAAAAACCAGTCACGAAAACGGCATGAGCTGCGGTTTTCTGCTGCGGTACGGTGATTTTACCTTTTTTACCGCCGGAGATTTCAGCGACTCTGTACTTAATAAAGATGGCACCCGGAGCAAAACCGAAGATCTGCTCGCCGCCGAACTCCCGGCGGTCGATGCGGCAAAAATCACTCATCACGGACGCTTTTCCATGCCCGAAGCATTGGTCAAAGCCCTGCAAGCCCAAGTATGGATCGCTCCGGTGTGGGATCAGCTGCATGTGGGCGATCAGGTCTTGGAACGATTGGCGGATAGATCGCTTTACCCCGGTGACCGCACGATTTTCCCGACGGTATTTACTGCCGAACGGTGCCGGGAAGTCGGCGACAGAGCATTTTTTCAGGACATTGCCCCCGAAGTGTGCGGCAAAGGAGCCCATGTGGTAATAACGGTACCCCGGGGCGGGGAAAATTTCAGTGTAACTTGTCTGGATGCTTCCGACGAAGAAATGCGTATACTCAAGCAATATAAATACAGTTCACGCCATAAATTTGCCTGTAATCCATAATTTTTTTACTGCGATCCCATAATTTTGTAAAAACGACGGCTTTTCAGCAAAATTATGGACTTTCTCTTGGGTAAATTTGATTTTTGAGCTTGACAATCAGCTTGTTAAGTGGTAAATTATAAAGTATTATTTTTGTTCTACAAAGAAAGAATTTACCATGTTAAAGATCGACCGTTTTTACGATGCCCGACGGGAACTGCGTAAAGTCCTGCGGCATACTCCGCTGATTCCGGCACCCCGTTTCAGTACCGATGCCGAAGTTTACATCAAACCCGAAAACCTGCAGGTGACCGGTTCATTCAAGGTGCGAGGTGCTTACTACAAGATCGCCACCATGACACCCGAAGAAAAAAGCCGGGGCGTGATCGCCTGTTCAGCCGGGAATCACGCTCAAGGTGTGGCTCTGGGGTCGCAAGTCAACAACATTCCTGCCAAGATCTTTGTGCCCAGCACTGCCCCTATATCAAAGGTGGAAGCCACCAAGCGTTACGGTGCCGAAGTAGTTTTGATCGACGGCATTTACGACGATGCTTACGCCGCAGCATGTGCCGAAGTGGAGAAAACCGGGGCAATGTTTGTGCACCCCTTTGATGACGACGATGTTATTGCCGGACAGGGAACCATTGGCTTGGAAATATTGGAAGATATGAGTTCGGTGGAAGCAGTGGTCGTTCCTATCGGCGGCGGCGGTCTGGCTTCGGGTATTGCCGTAGCGATCAAAACCTTGAATCCCAACTGCAAAGTTTACGGTGTGCAGGCTGCCGGAGCTCCTTCCATGGCAGAGAGTTACCACGCTAAAAACATCCTCGCCACGCCCTCGGTCAAGACCTTTGCCGACGGTATAGCCGTAAAACGCCCCGGCGATAAAACTTTTGACTATTGCAGCAAGTATCTGGACGACATCGTAACCGTTACCGATGACGAGATCGCCACCGCTATCGTGATGCTTATGGAAGGTCAGAAGCTTATTGCCGAAGGTGCCGGAGCCACGGCGCTGGCAGCCATCCACTTTAAAAAGCTGCCCCAGATCAAAGGCAAAAAGGTTGTGGCACTGCTTTCCGGCGGCAACATTGATGTAACGATCCTCTCCAGAGTCATCCACCGGGGGCTGGTAACTTCCGGCAGATATTCGGAATTGAATATCGAGCTTTTGGACCGTCCCGGCGAGCTTACGAGAATAAGCACCGTTATCTCCAGTCTGGGAGCCAATGTGGTGCAGGTCAACCACACCCGGGGTAATGTGCATAACGATGTAAACGCCTGTTTCCTGCAAATCGCTATGGAAACCCGGGATTTCGACCATTTCAACACTATTAAAGAAGCATTGCAGAATGCCGGTTATTCGGTAAACTAATGAGGTTATAAAAATGAAAAAAGAAGTTATTTCCACAACCAGCGCCCCCGCCGCAGTCGGCCCCTACTCTCAAGCGATCAAAGTTGGCGACACCTTGTACACCTCCGGTCAGATCGCACTTGATCCTGCCACCGGAGCTATGGCGGCAAATGATATCACCGGTCAGGCTGAACAGGTAATGAAGAATCTTTCCGCCGTACTGGAAGCCGCCGGGTACACCTTTGACGAAGTAGTAAAGACCACCTGCTTTCTGGCAGATATGAAAGACTTTGCAGCGTTCAATGCGGTATACGAAAAGTACTTTATCTCCAAGCCAGCCCGCAGCTGTGTGGCAGCGGCAAAACTGCCCAAAGATGCCATGGTGGAAGTGGAATTGATCGCAATCCACTAAAAAACGAAAAAAAAGCAGTTAAAAAATTGCAAAATTCAGTAATGATACTATATTACTGAATAAACATACTGGATCCATAGCTCAGTCGGTTAGAGCAGGTGACTCATAATCTCCGGGTCGGCGGTTCAAGTCCGTCTGGATCCACCATCCTTCGCTAAAGCTACGGATGGCAGGCCGTAGGCTTGCTATCCGTAGATTTTTTTTGCGTGAGCAAAAACAAGCAGAGTGAAACGGAGCGTGCGAAGGATGCCCTCCATAGCTCGAAGAGCGTCGGAGGGCTGGACTGCTACAGAAAATAAAGCCAGTTCCGATGCCAAGCGGAACGGTTTGACAAGCTGGAAACGGCTGTGAATACAGCCGACGAAGGCTGTCACGCCGTAATGAAATGAAGGCGGACCACTATGTTTAATTTTTTTCAAAACGCAGAGATTTCTGACGGCTTTTTTTACGGCTTGGCAAGCCAGTTCCGATGCCAAGCGGAACGGTTTGACAAGCTGGAAACGGCTGTGAATACAGCCGACGAAGGCTGTCACGCCGGAGCCGCAGCGTAGGCGGACAAACACTGCGGCAATACCGATAACATTGAAAAAGAATACAGGCAATGCAAAATTTCTTCTATGTTTACATCCTGATTAATACAAAAAGTGGCACACATCGTTATGTTGGTTCAACGCAAGATTTATCAACCCGCCTTGCCAAACACAACGCAGGAGAAGTTCCGCATACTTCCAAAATCCGCCCCTGGCGTATTCAAACAGCAATCGCTTTTGACAACAAAGAAAAAGCGGCTGCTTTTGAAACTTATCTGAAATCAGGTTCTGGAAGAGAGTTCGCCAAACGCCATTTTTGATTTGCGGAGTGATACATAATCACATCCGACACAAAAACAAAAGAATCTCATTTGCAAAACCTTGCAATCATGTTATATTAACCGTGGAAAATACAAACGCACTCAAGTATTGTAATATGATTGATTTACTCAAACGAAATCTCCGGAAAACCGGAATGTTTTTCCGTGCAATATTGCTGGCAACTTTCATCTTATGTGCGTGCAGCAATCTTTGTGCCGATGAAAACACGACATCGGGCAAGCAGGAAATGGAAGATATTTATCTGTATGCCTTTTCTGCTTCGTGGACACCAATACAACTATCCTGTTTACCTTTTTCCCTGTTTGATTGCCGGGCAGATGTTTATGGAATCAATATTGGTTTATTGTTTGGAACTTTTCCTGATAATGTTTACGGCATAAATTATGCCGGTATTGTTAATATTGCCGGAAAAAGTCATTGCGGCATATCATTATCAGGAATGTATATGCTTATGGGGAAAAACTATGGCATTTCCATTGCTCCGGTAAATATGGTTGCAGAAAATAACGCTCTCATGCTTGGGGTGTTTAATTTATGTCCAATGGGCGATACAAAGGGCAACGGCGTTCAAATCGGCTTGGTCAATCATGCCGAAAGCGGTTTTCAAATCGGTCTGATCAATTATAATGAAAACGCATATATACCTTGGATGCCGTTATTCAACTTCAGTTTTAAGCAGGAGGAAAAATGAGTATGTCAGAACAAATCCCATTGCGAAAAGCTGGAATATTGGTGCTGGCAACTCTCCTGTTCCCATTACTTTGTTTGTCTGTTGAGCTGATACCGGGGATCGACCGTTCTTCGGATTCGTATTATATGGTACTGCTTGCAATCGCGCAAATGTGTTACCTTATGTACTGCCTTTTTGTTCTTGTCCGGGGAACCACCCAAGTTATTTGGCGACTTCCATGCATTAAAACATTCCGTGTGCTGCTGTTTGCAGTATGGGTGACTTTGTATCCGGCACTGTGCTGGGTAACTTGCACAGTGTATATTTTGCTGCACAGAAAGTTGGCATTATGAAAAAGCGTATTTTGATTATTATCTTGCTATTGCTTCTTTCGTGTTTCGGATGGGTGCTTTTTGCGTTATTAAGCCATGCCAGGAAACTCTGTGCAATGGAGGACTGTATCAATATTTGTTATGACATCGTCCGGAAATACGATGAAGACCTTGCAAAATCCCCCGATGGAGAGATCAATATTGAAGGGTATTATAAGGCAATGGCGGTGCAGGAAAAAATGCGGCAGTCCTGGGGAAAACATATCATCCAATTTGTAAAAAACGGCAATACAGTAACCTTCACGATCACCCGGAAGGAAGAAAAATCATTCAATTACCAAATGAAATGGGAGGTCGGTCTATGAATAACAAGCAGCTCTCCGGAGCTGAATTGACATTGTGGATTTTCAGTCTGCTGCCTTTTATTCTTTTGGGCAGCTGTATTATCTCCGACTCCAATATTCTTGGGATATTGTTTTATGCCTCTGTTATTCTTTTTGGGGGATATTTTCTGTTTTATCAACTGAAGATCAAAAACAGAAACTCTGGGGCACTCTCTTGCAAACCGCAGGAGTAATTCTTTTATTCATCGCTTTGCTTGCGGTATTTCTGATTTTGTGGACGGTCAATGTTGGCGTTTCGCTGGATGGTACTCAATAACCACCGCTTGCAGAAAGAAATATTGTTGCGGAACTTACTGTTTTTTGCTTTTCCGTTTTGCTGTAAAAATTTTCCAAATCAGAAATATAACAAAAGATACCGCAAAAGAGATAAGGTAATGAATAGGCAGACTGACGGGTGACCACATAATGATTTCCCAAGCATTTTTTGCCCACAGACAAGGCAGATACTGAATTGCACACGCAAGCAAAACGCTCAACAACGCGATCCGCCAATGCAGCAGTCCGGTTATCAGCAAAACAGCAACATAAAAGATAAAAATCATTTTGCCAATCTCCAGCAGAGGTACAAAACACCTGCAATAAAAGCGATTGCCAGTATCAGAAACAAAATTTTTACAAACTTCGGCACATCACGGTCCAAACCGAGTTTATTTGCCTGCGATCCGAACAAACTGATGAAAACTTCTGCAATGAATTCAATTATAAATTCCATTACTTTTGTCCTTGTTGTTTCCCGGTGCGGAGTTTTTCAGGACGAACACCAAGTCCGATCTCTTTTGCCATATTGTTTAGAGCCATAGATCTCAACGTATTTTCTCCGTGCCGAGTTCAGCGGTGCTTACGGTATGCACTCCGGAAACCTTGTACCGGTAACAAACTTTTCTGCCGTTTTTATAGACAATAACGAGTTCGAGAAAATCGTTTGCTTTTGTGAACTCTATCCTTCTATAATCGGTGTTTTTTGCCCATTTGACGATTTCGGCATTGAGCTGATTGATCCGGTCAAGTTGCGGTGTATCCGGCACAAGAGTAAAGTTGGATTTTTCAGCCCATACTTCACGATCTCCGGCATAATAGGAAATTTCCCCCATGGAATAAAGTTCTTCGCCGGAAACTATGATTGCCCGATTCAAAGTGTTTTTATACGATTCTGCCGGGAAAAGCAAATACTTCATTTGGGGATTCTCCGGCTGTACGGTCCGGTATTCAACCCTGCGGCAGCCGGGCAGGATAAACAGCAAGCCAAGCAAAAGAACCGGAAATAATTGGAAGCAATTAAACATACGCTTTTTTTCAACTTCTCCGGCGGCACATCCAGTAAATGAGCAATGCAATCACCAGCAAAGGCAGTACTATCATACCGATTTGCGAAATAAGATCAATCTCAAAGATTGCGGCAGCTGTGGGAGCGACAATTTTTCTTGCAGGAGCAAAATCCCGATTGCACTTGGCTCCTTTATTAAGCAGATATTCAACCAGTTCAGTGTGTCCGCCGGCTTCTGCCATATCCAGCGGCGTTCTGCCGCCCCGGTCGCGGATATTGATGTCGGCACCTTTGCTGAACATCAATTCCCATACCGCAACCGGAGTGTTGAATTTTGCCATATAATGCAATGCAGACACTCCGGCGTGATTCTGTTTATTGACATTGATTTGCGGATGGTCAGTAAAAAGTTTGAAAATACTGTACGGTGCACGCACCTGCGGCAGATAAATCAGACAGAAATCATCCTCGTTATCTCCCATATTGGGGTCAGCTCCATTGGCAAAAAGCAACTCTATAACTGCCGGATACTTTTTCGTTGCCGCAATGTGCAAAGCGGTGTGTCCGTTGCGGTCTTTCAACTCAACCGGGACGCCCAATTCAAGCAGAGCTTTGACCATTTCGGTATTTCCGTGTCGGGCGGCGACGTGAATGGGAGTGTGTCCGTTTTTGGGGCTGGGGAGAGTCAGTTTGGCTCCGGAAGCGTGAAGTTTCTTCAAGCCTTCAATATTTTCTCCTTCGGACGCAATATTGTAAACGCTTTCGCCGGGGAAGTTTTCGTTGGCACTGATGTTGTAACCGAGTTTGACCATTTCGGCAGCGACATCGGAACGGTTGTACTGACCGGCAACCACATAGGCACTCTTGTATTTGCCGTTTTCGCCCAGAAATTCTTCCGGCGAACAGTTCAATCTCCACCGTCCGTACAAGTCGATGAGGTAATCTTTTTCCTGCGCTGTCAGGTCATTTTTCAGAATAACTTCTGCAAGCCAAATCAATGCCTGACCATCATTTTTGCCGGAAACAAAAAGTTTTTCTGCCTTCTGCAATTCTGTTGCGTATTTGCCGGTGAAAACCGTCAAACGCATAGCTAAATCATCAAATACCGCACTTCCGACCGGTGCGTCTGACGGATTGAATCCCCAGTGGTACCAATTTTTCATACTGTTTATTCCGCCGCGCTCATTAGCGGTTGCCAGCGCTTTGTCATATTCCAGCAAGGCAAGATAGCGGCATACCTTGTAGCCAAGGAAAGTTCTGCGTGCGGCAGTATCGGTGAGGCTTTCGGAATATTCCTTGAAAACTCTTTCACTGCGGGCAAATACATCTGAATCCATATAAACCCGCTGCCAGCGGTAGTTGCCGTGATATTTGGCTATATCTGCCAATGCCTGATAGCCGCAATATTGCACTTTAGCGTCGCGGCGGGGACAATCCAGTGCTTCGATCGCCAGCATCTTGATCAATTCAAGCGATCCGCACCAACGGGGGAGCAATCCCCAAATCAAATTGTTCCACCCGGCTTCATTGGTTGAATCATACCAGACAAGTTCTTTGAAAACTTTGATCATTTCTTTTTGGGAACCACCGCCCATTTCAACCGTAATCAACCGGATATGTGCACTTATCCGGTCAGGAAACAATTCAATAGCTTTATAAAAGTGTTTACGAGCCTTTTCAAGATTCTTGCCGAAGCCGTGCCATCCATCTTGAGAAACGGTGTCGCCCCAGCCGCCACCCCGGCTTTCCCATGCCCAGGCAATGGCGGCTCTGCCTTGGATCATCTCCCGGAACCACGGGTCGATTTTATCGGCATGAGGTTTTAATTTCTGCTCAAGGCGTCCCCAATAGCGGCTGCCGCAATGACTGCTTAAAGACAAACTGCTGTAAAGCCAGGTATAAATCTGACTGTTGATGTATTTGCCGGAAAGGACGGTGTTTTCAATATTTTCCACCATCATTTGCTCATAATGCTTATATTCCGATTGAGTTTTCTTATAACATCCGCGTTCCAATTTGATCAATTCATAACGCAACAAATCTCCGGAGGGCAGCTTGCGGATAAGCTGCCGCAAGGCATTTCTGGCTTCTGCGTTTTTTCCGGCATAAAACAGTTTTACAATTCTTGCCGCCTCTCGCCACGAATCGGAAGATACACTTGTTTCAGGCTGTGGAATATTCAAATTTTTACTGCCGAAATAATACCATTTTATAAACAGCTGAATATCTTCCGGATTGCTTTTCGGGTAGAATTGAGTCAGTTCAGCTATATAGGTATTCACGCGTTCATTGATCGATTCACGCACGGTCTTGCGGTTTTCCCAATTCTGAAACATTCCCTTGAAAGGATTGTAAACTTCCGGCTTACGCAAGAGATAGCTTGGGATTTGCGGTTCAGCCCGCCGTACAAAAGGAGAAGGTTCGACTGCAAAAATAATCGTGAAATAAGACAAAACACAGAAAAGAGAGAGAACACGCAATATCATAATATAACCTCCATAAGTTATTCAGATACCCTTCAAGGTTAATGTACTGCTGCAATGAAAATATTTCAAGTTTCAACAAAGTTTTTTTCAGTTTTTATTGTCTTATTACACTTTTATGACAATAAAAAAGTGCTGAATGGTTTTATCCCTTTTCAGCACTCTTTTTTTGCAGAAAAAATATTTTACATTATATTTCTTCGAGCTCTATTTGTATGGCGAAGTTTACCGTTTCGCCGGGTTCGATCATGCGGAGCATACCTTTTTCGGCGTTGGCTTTCTGCCCGATGGGGTAACAGTTGCCCGGTTCCAGACCGGTCACATATTCGCCCTCGCCCATTTGCTTCCACTGATTGAGTACCGGCAATGTGGTGGGGTCATACACCATAGTTACCTTCATACCGGCAGTTTTGTTGACAATGCTCATCCGGGCAAAGCCATCTTTATCAGCAGGTATTTCGTGGTAGAAAAGCTCTTCGGCATAGCCGTGGATAGGCGCTGTGAGTTTTGCCCAGTTGGCTATATCCTTTGCAGAGTGTTCATCTTTGGGTGTTACTTTATGCTCAACAGCTTCCAGCACCGCACCTTCATCCACTGCCGGATAACCGAAGTTGCAATGATAAAGCATCATTAATGGCACCGGAGCAAATCCCTGATTTTCCACACTGTCCACTACTTCGATAACATTTCTGCCGTAAGCGGTTTTGATCTGGCGGCGAATTTCCAGCTTTTCGCCGAAAACCATGGTGTGCCGCATGGTGCCAGCTACACTCAAAAGGTAATCTTCGCCCGCCCAGCAGCGATCCAGCTTAACATCTTCTGCTGCCAGATGGGCGGCTCTGCCGTGCAGACTGTGCCCATCTTCCGGGCCGCCCACATTCAGCAAACCGGCGGTAGTCAGCAAGCCGCCGGGCCAGCTCCGGAGCCACATGATGTTTTCGGGCTCATAAGCGTTGGGATTGACCACCCCGTTAGGTGCCAGCCACGCCAGCGATTTACCGTTGTATTTAGCCGAATAAATATCGCAGCAGCGATCCAGCATCACCGTAAAAGTCAAGCCGGAACCGTTGTCGACTTCAGCCAGCCGCACATCTTTGCCCCTGCCATCGGCAAGCACCACATTGCGGATGTTGGCGATCTGTTCCATATTGCCAACCCGCTGACGCAAAAAAGTTTTCTTATCCATAGTGATTTTCCTTATAACAATTAGCGGTAACGCTCGGCGAGCTTTTTCAGAGCCGCCAGCTGTTTATCCGAAAGTTTTCTGCCATTGTTGAACTGCTCTGCCAATGAAGCGTAAAATGCTTTATCGTCAAAAGTGCGTCTGCCCCGGCGTTCCGGCGGATTCCAGTTGGTCACTTTGGCAAGTTCTTCAAGCAAAGCAGCGGTGTCATCGGCACTTGCTGCATTTTGTGCATTATCCGCCGCCGGAGCTTCTTCTTCCGGCAGATTCAATGCCTTTGCCAATGCCGGATAATCGGTGATGCTTTCCCGGTAACGCTGAGCGATCTTGCCCAGCGATTCGAGTTGTTTATCACTCAAGATCTTACCGGCTTCGGCTTGTTTGCGCAAAGAATCAAAAAACTTCTTATCATCAAAAGTGCGTCCGCGCCGGGTGATCGGTTCGGCAAACTTTACCGTATCGAAAGCCTTGAATATATCAAGCAGAGCCGGGGTATCAACACCCCGTTCTGCGGCTTCGGCTTTTTGGGCGGCTTTAGCTTCGGCACGGGTATAGGCTTCAGCCAATGCGTCGGCAAAACCGCCCTGCTCTGCCATAGCCTGCAACCCGGGCAGCTGATTCTGGTAATTGACTGCCAAATCAAGCAAAGCATTAAACTGTTTTTCGGTCAGTTTGGATTGTTTGGCAAGCTTGCTGTATATGGAATTGAAAAATTTCCCATCGTCACGCACATATCTGCCGGATTTTTCCGGTTGGGCAAATTGAATATTTTTCATCATATCTGCCAACGCAACAATGCCTTCACCTTCAACTGCACCGTAATTCTTTGCAGTTTCCAGCCAATTCTGGAACTTGCCGTAAAAATCCTGCATCATAGCTGTCCACTTAAGGGTACCGGCTTCCACATCGTCCAGCTCGGTTTCCATAAGCGAAGTAAACTTGACATCAAAAAGTTCCGGCAGCATCTGCACCAGAAAATCCGTGACTTTGCACCCTAATTCGGTCGGAGCAAGTTTGTTCTGAACTTTCGATGTATATTGCCGATTCTGAATAGTCTGCAAAATAGTAGCATAAGTTGAAGGTCTGCCGATACCGTTTTCTTCCAGCTCTTTGATCAGAGTTGCTTCGGTAAATCTGGCAGGCGGTTCGGTAAACTTCTGCTCCTTAATGGCTTCTACAATATTGCAATCTTCTTTATCCTGCAATTTGGCAAGGGCTCCGGATACATCGACAGCGGCGTTTTCGTCAGAGTTTTCGCTGCTCTGCGGCATACCCAAAACCTGCATAAAGCCGGGGAAGACCACGCTGCTTGCCGAAGAGCGGAATTCATAGTTTTTCTTATCGGCGCCATCCACCGCCACGGCGGCATCGGTCTGGGCAAATTCAGCCTTTGCCATCTGGCTGGCTACAAAGCGTTTCCAGATAAGAGTGTAAAGTTTGAGCTGGGAACTGTCCAGAAAATCCTTCAGCGATTCCGGTGTGCGCGTTACATCCGTCGGGCGGATAGCTTCGTGAGCTTCCTGGGCACCGCTTTTGCTCTTGAAAAAGTTGGGCTTTTCCGGCACAAATTCTGCTCCGTAATTATTGCGGATGAATTCAGCAGCAGCACTGCGGGCTTCGGCGGCAATATTTACCGAGTCAGTACGCATGTAGGTAATCAACCCCACAGCTCCCCGGTTGCCCAGTTCCACACCTTCGTACAACGCCTGTGCCACCCGCATGGTGCCCGATGCCGAAAAACGCAGCACCTGGTTGGCAGTCTGCTGCAAAGTACTGGTGGTAAAGGGCGGCGGAGCATTCCGGAACCGGCGGCTTTTTTCCACACTGGCAATGCGGCACGAAGTGTTGTTCAAAATTGCTTCAAGCGCCGCAGCGGCATCCCCGGCATTATTTATCTTGAAAGTTTTACCGTCGATCCGGGCAAGTTTGGCCACAAACTCAACCCCGCTTGCTGAACAGAGTTTCAGTTTGAACACCCAATATTCTTCGGGGGTAAACGCTTGGATTTCCCGTTCACGCTCCACAATCAGCCGCAACGCTACGCTTTGCACCCGTCCGGCACTGGAACCTTTTGCAACCCGGCTCCAGAGCAAAGGGCTTATGCGGTAACCGACCAAACGGTCAAGCACCCGGCGTGCCTGCTGGGCATCTACCAGATCCATATTTACAGCTCCATAATTTTCCAAAGCCCGCAAGATGGCACTGCGGGTGATTTCGTGAAAAGTCACCCGTTTGAAATCACCTTTGAAATCATTTTTCAAAACTTCCTGCAAATGCCAGGCAATGGCCTCCCCTTCCCGGTCAGGGTCAGGAGCCAGATAAATTTCGTCGGCTTTCCGGGCGGCAGATTTCAGATCGCTCACTACCTTGCCGCTGCGGCCGGCTGCCACATACTGGGGAGCAAAGTTATTTTCAATATCCACCCCCAATTCCCGCTCGGGCAAATCCCTTATATGCCCCATGGATGCCATAATACTGAAATCATCACCAACCATCCGGGTAATAGTTTTAGCCTTGGTCGGAGACTCCACGATCAAAAGTTTTTTAGCTTTAGCTGCCATAAATATCCTCATCAAAGGTAAATTGCACGCTCTCGTGCACACATATACACGCACACACATACACACATATTATGAAATACCTTAACTCTCAAAAGTGGGGTTTGTCAAATAAAAATCGAAAAAAAATAGACTTTTTATGAAAAAAACTGTTTTTTTGCGGGTTATTTATTGAAATATCCCTCTTCAGTATTATAGTAATAAAGTTGATTTCAACACTAAACTTATAACAATATAAAAGAAAGGCTCGGATCAGATCATGGCTAAAAAAGCTGACATCGGATTGGTCGGTCTCGCTGTAATGGGCGAAAACCTCGTACTCAACATGGAAAGCAAAGGTTTTACCGTTGCTGTTTACAACCGTACTGTGGAAAAAGTTGACAACTTTGTCAACGGCCGCGGCGCCGGTAAAAACTTCATCGGCTGCAAGAGCATTGATGAACTTATCGAAAATGTGGCAGCTCCCCGCAAGATCATGCTCATGGTCAAAGCCGGTAAGCCGGTGGATGACTTTATTGATATGATCGCTCCCAAACTGGAAAAAGGCGATATCCTAATCGACGGCGGCAACAGCCACTTCCCCGATACTGTCCGTCGTACCAAGAAACTCGAAGAAATGGGTCTGCGTTACATCGGTACCGGTGTTTCCGGCGGCGAAGAAGGTGCTTTGCTCGGTCCCTCCATGATGCCCGGCGGTTCCACCTCTGCCTGGCCGGAAGTCAAACCGATCTTCCAGGCTATCTGTGCCAAAGTCGAAGATGGCAGCCCCTGCTGCGAATGGGTCGGTGCTGATGGCGCCGGTCACTTCGTCAAGATGGTACACAACGGTATTGAATACGGCGATATGGAAATGATCTGCGAAGCCTACAACATGATGAAGAATGTTCTGGGCATGAGCGCAGCCGAAATGCACGAAGTATTCAAAGAATGGAACGCCGGTGAGCTGGACAGCTACCTGATCGAAATCACCCAGGCGATCCTCAAGACCATCGATCCCGAAACCGGCAAGCCGGTGGTGGATGTGATCCTCGATACCGCCGGTCAGAAGGGTACCGGTAAGTGGACCAGCGAAAGCGCATTGGATTTGGGTGCCCCCGCCCCGACCATTGCCGAAGCAGTGTTTGCCCGCTGCCTCTCCGCTGTTAAAGAAGAACGCGTGGCTGCCAGCAAGGTTCTCTCTGGCCCCGCCATCGCTTTCTCCGGCGACAAGAAAGAATTCATCGAAGATATCCGCAAGGCTCTCTATGCCTCCAAGATCTGCAGCTATGCCCAGGGCTATCAGCTTATGAAGCTGGCAGCCAAGGAATACAACTGGGATCTCAACTACGGCGAAATCGCTCTGATGTGGCGTGGCGGCTGTATCATCCGTGCCCGCTTCCTGGGCGACATCAAGAAGGCTTTCGACAAGAACCCGAACCTTGCCAACCTGTTGCTGGATGACTTCTTCAAGAAGGTTATCGACGATTGTCAGGCTTCCTGGAGAAAAGTCGTTGCCCAGGCCGCTCTCTCCGGCGTACCGGTTCCGGCTTTCAGCAGTGCCTTGAACTACTACGATGCCTACCGCTCGGAAGTTCTGCCGGCTAACTTGCTCCAGGCCCAGCGCGACTACTTTGGTGCTCACACCTACGAACGCGTTGACCGTGCCCGCGGCGAGTTCTTCCACACTGCGTGGACCGAACACTCCGGCAACACCACCAGTACCACTTACATTGCGTAATTGGTAAAAAATTCATGGAGCGTGATGGTATGAAACACTATTTACGAATGTTTGCAACAGGCTTTTCAGCACTGTTTCTGGCAGTGCTGACAGGGTGTGCAGCACCGGAAATGACTTCAGACATCACGCTCGATGAACTGGAAGAAAAGATGGCGCAGGCTATGGATCCGGCAGGTGAATACCGGAATGCCAGCGCCTATTTTCAGCGTCAGAATATTGAAGAGGAAGGACTCTTCAGCACCAACTACCAGTTGGTTGAATTGAAATTTCAGCGGCCCGACAAATTTAAATTCAGCTATTTTGAAAAAAATATGCCGGTAACTGAAATATTGAGTACAGACAATAAAGCATGGCTGATAAACTATAAAGATTATACGATCACACCGCTTACCGGTACTAATTTGGATAAGGTAAAAGTCATGCTGGCGTTGGGGCATCCGGAAACAAACTACGATAAGCTTTTCAGCAAAGTTGATCTTTTCCTGACCCGACTTGACAATAAAGATTGCTACAAGCTGGTCTGCCAGCCGACAATCGAACGATCCAACCCTATTGTTATATATGTAGACAAAGAAAAATTTCTGCCGGTGCGCATGGAACTGACCATAAAAACGGCTGATGGTGAAATAAGAGCGATCAGCCGGATCGAAAAGTATCAGAACTTCGGTCAGGTCAAGATCCCGGCATTGATCCGGGTTGAAGAAGGTTGGAAAGAATATCTGACCAGAGTAGTCGGCTACCGGCTCAATGCTCATTTCAGAAAAGACGAATTTGAACTCCCTGCATTCGACCCGGTGATGTTGGAATTTCAGAAGCGGCAAAAACGCCGCCGGTAAAGAGCATTTCAGCAGGGAAAAATACCACAGCATTACCTTCCTGAAATATGTTTACATTAAGTACAGTTCCAGCACCCCACACTCCGTTCACTCCGGCAAACGATCCAATAACACCGACAATACTTTTATTGCTCGCTGCAACAGTCGTTTTTGCAGCGGCAGCATTGATGCTTTTGATTTTACATTTAAAAGCGCGCCGTAAAATGAAAGATTTGACCAGTAAGTTGCAAACGGTCAAAAATCAAACCTCCGAATTACAGCAGCTGCTTGACTGTGTGGCCGATCAGGGGAAAATAAATTATCTGTCCGGAGTGTTGGATACTGCTTCTGATGAGCCTGAAAACAATCCGGTATATAAATTTACCATGCTCCGCAGTGAATCTATTGCTGATGCAGAAAAAGATGAATATTTAAAACTGTACCGGCAATTTTTTTCCGGCGATATCAATAAATTTTCCATAAAATACACTCTGTCAGTAGAAAATATTCAAAAAGAACTTTGCGACAGAGCTACGATCATCGATCTGCCCGATTCTCCGGTAAAAAAGTTTATCCTGACCACCATTGATATAAGCGAATTGGCAAAACAAAACCGCGAACTTGCCAATGCAGATACTATATTGAAAGCAATTTTTGACAATTTGCCCGGATATATAATCATAAAAAATATGTCCAGTGATTTTACCTATATAAGATGCAATAATTCATTCAGTTCGCTTTTGCAAATGCACCCGGAAGAGATTGTCGGCAAAACAGATTTTGCCCTCTTCAATCACGAATTAGCCAAACGGATCCGTAATATTGATATGCAAATAGCAGCTAATCATACCATGGCTGACAACCACTGGTTTTTTACCACACCAGACGGCAAAGAACACGCCTTGCGCTTTATTTCGCGCCCGCTTAAACGCCCGGATGGTTCAGAAATCATTATCGGGTTCGGAATTGATGTAACCCGTCAGGAACGGATCGCCGGAAAATTGCGCAAACGCAATAAAGAGCTGCGCCTGCTGCTGGGCCAGACAGATAAGCAGATCATGCTGCTGGACAATAATTTGCATTTGGCATGCGCAACACCAGCTATGCAAGAACTGTTTCCCCCGCAGAGCAATGACAGCGGCAGACAACTTTGTTGCAGCGGTATATGTTCATGCAATATAAGTACCGGGGACTTATGTCCTGCCGCTGCGGCAGTGTTTTCCGGAGAGTCAAAAATCTGCCGGAGAACCGGATTCGCTGATAAACAACTGTATATAAAACCATTGACGGATGAAAACGGAGCAACCGCCTGTTTGGCAGTGACCCTGCAAAACCAAATCCCGGGAGATATTGAGGAGTGAATATAAAAATGATAAAATTATTTTCCACGCTGTTTACTCTGTTTGCCGCATTTTTTTCGTTGGCGGCTCAATATATACCCAATTCCCGTTACGGCGGTAAACTTGATCCTTCACCGGTAAAAATGCCGCAAAACCGTCCGGCGCCACTGCGGGAAATGCGTGGTGTTTGGGTGGCAACGATCTTTAATCTGGATTATCCACGACCTAAAAATGTTGATGAATTCAAACGCTTTTACAGAAACATGTGCCGACGGCTTGCAGAACACAAGTTCAATGCTGTATTCTTTCAGGTGCGTCCGGCAAATGATGCGTTTTATCCCTCCCGACTCAATGTCTGGTCAAGATTTCTCTCCGGCACCGAAGGTATGGCGCTTGCTGGCGGCAAGAACTTTGATCCGCTGCAATTTATGATCAGCGAAGCCCATCGGCACGGACTGCAATTTCATGCCTGGCTGAATCCGTACCGGGTGATCGGAGCAACCAAATTGAGCAAATCTCAATATTTGAAAACCCTTGCTCCCGGCAACTTTGCCCGCAAATATCCGCACTTGGTAATGGATATTGTAAGAAAAGATAAACAGCATACTCTGGTATTGAATCCCGGCGAAAGACAAGTCCGCAATTTCATAACCGCAACGGTTATGGAAATTGTGAGCAAATACAATGTTGACAGTATACATTTTGACGATTACTTCTATCCGGACAACGCCCCGTTGAAGGCTGATTATGCAACTTTTGTAAAAAACAATCCCCGTAAACTCTCTCAGGCTGACTGGCGCCGCAACAATGTTACAACACTTATTTGGAACATACATAATCAGATCAAAAGTTTCAATATCCGCCATAAGCGCAATGTACGCTTCGGAGTAAGCCCTTTCGGGATCTGGCGCAACAACAAAACTACAGTTCTCGGCTCGCTGACCCGCGGTGCGGAAAGCTACCACTGGCAATACGCTGATACAAGATTGTGGGTCAAAAACAATATGATAGACTATATAGTTCCGCAAATATACTGGCACTTCAACCATGATGCAGCACCTTATGCAGCATTGACCGACTGGTGGTGCAAAACAGTACGCAACACCCAAGTCGATCTCTACATAGGTCAGGCTGCATATCAACTGGGGCAAAAACAGTGGGATCGCAATCAACTGTGGTATCAGCTCCGCTACAACCGCTCCAAGCCTGAAATAAAAGGTTCGGTCATATTTTCATACCGTAATCTTGCCGCGCCGGACAACCGGATAATGGAACAGGGCGGACGGCAGATGCTCAAAAAATTCTGGAAGTAACCCATACAAGTACCGGTAAGCTGCGGCTCACAACTGATCACCGGTACTTTTTTTCCGGCGGAATCTCCCCAAAGCCTGCTCAAACCTTGGCTTCAATGGTTGTATTTTGCTTAAGCACAATCGGTAAACAAATCATTAAAAGCATTATAAATAAATAAATTTTATTTGCATTTATTTATACACCATGCTACCTTATTATGTATTCAGGGATGTCGCAGATATATTGCAATTATTTTTACGGCTCCGCGGGAGAGATCAAAAAACTCAAAAGAATGATTGCACAAATATATTGTAATATCACCTCCAAAAAACAGTTTTTTGGAGGTAATTTCAAAAGTTAATAAAAAAAAAGTGAAAAAGCTTCATTGATAAGTTGCGCTTTGCTGATCGCAATGGTTTTTTTCAGGAATTTTTAAGAACTTTTGAAATTGACTCGTTGACTTTATCTTTTTTAGAATAACCTCAATAAAAAAGGAGAATTGTGTATGAACAAAGTCAAACTCTTTACTGCATTGGCAATGGCTTGTGCTATTACCGGAAACATTTTTGCTGCTGATATTTATGTATCCAGCAAAGGCGGCAAAAACAAAAACCCCGGAACAAAAGCTGCTCCGCTGAAAAACATCTGGAAGGCTCTTGATAAAGCCAAACCCGGTGATGTCATCCACATTGCCGAAGGTAAATATTCCGGCAAGATGTCATGCGGCTGGATCGATATGCGTAAACCGGTAACTTTGCTGGGGGGGTACGCCAAAGGTTTCGGCGAACGCAATCCCATGAAGTATCACACGCTGCTGCGCCCCACCAACAAGCAGAATGCAACCAAGCCTATTTTCGGTACACTGACCATCCAGATACCTAATGGCGCCAAAAGCAAAACGGTTATTGATGGCTTGATCTTTGATCATACCGATGCCAACAACTATCATGGCAGCAAAGGCAAACCCGCCGGATTCAAAGAAGGTATGCTTACAGTGCCTCCGGCAAAGGGAACCAAGCCCATGCCGAGTATCGACCGCTATCTTTTGCACACCAAGACCGATGGCGAACTGGTCATCCAGAATTGCCTTTTCCTCAACGGCAGCAACTATGCGGTCAATGTCAACCACTTTACCGGCAATGTCAAGATCGTCAACAATGTCTTTATCGGCAACCGTATGATGGCTTGCGAAGTCAACAGCAACAACGGCAAACCATTTATGGTCAACTATGAATTTGCCAACAACACCGTGCTTTTCACCTGGACCCGCACCACTGAATTCAGCGACATGGGTTACGGCGTACGCACCAACCGCAATCTGGTCAGCAACATCCACCACAACATTCTGGGCTTGAACTGCATGGCGGGTTACGACAACACCAAAGGCAATGCCAAAGATAAGAAAATCAAGCTGGAAAACAACATCTTCTTCCTGAACAAAAAAGCTGATGTGGCAATCACCATCAGCCCCAACATCAAATTTATGAAGGTGGAAGACGAAGGCTTTGAAGATCTCGGCGATGTTGACGGCATGGAAAGTGTGGAAAACAATATTGGCTTGAAAGATCCGGCTATCTTCAAAAATATTATTGATATGAACTATCTGCAAGCATTCTTGAATGCCACTTATACTGAAAAAGTCAACTATGACCCCAATTCGCCGGTCAATCTGTTCCGGGCTGCATTCGGCATGAACAAACAGGGTACTATCCAGTCTAAAGTAAGCATGTTTGCCAACCCCTACCCCTTTGACAGTGCGATCAAGTTTTTCGGAGCCGTCAAAGATTTTGGAGCCCAGGCAATCAAATAAGTTATAGAAGCAGTAAAAAAGATATTATGAACACCGGTCAGGTTATCATAATATCTTTTTTTTTGCTATAAAAGGAGCAGTGCAGCAGAAAATATATATTTTCCAACCACACTGCTCCAGGAAAGGGGCTGTATTATTTGCCGTAATATGCCGCCAGATAGAGCTCTTTGATTTCGGCAATCAGAGGATATCTGGGATTGGCACCGGTACACTGATCGTCATATGCTTTGACGCTCAATTCATCCAAATTAGCCAGGAAGGTTTCTTCTGTAATACCTTTGGCATCGAACCAGGGCTTCATTGCAGAAGGTACATCCAATGCGGCTTTCAGATTTTCGATCTTGGCAATCAGGTTGGTCACCAGTTCATCGTCGTCGGCACCGGTAACGCCCACATAGCGTGCCAGCTGGGCGTAATCCTGCTTGGCATGAGGAGCCTGATACTGCGGGAATGCCGCCTGTTTGGTCATGCAGTCAACCGCATTGTAGCGGATGATGTGGCTGATAAGGAACGCATTAGCCAAACCGTGCGGAATGTGGTACATACCGCCAAGCTTGTGTGCCATACTGTGACACAACCCCAAAAATGCATTGGCAAATGCCATACCTGCCATAGCGGAGGCATTGAACATGTGTTCACGCGCCTTTTCGTTCATAGCACCGTTTTCGTAACAGGGTACGAGATTTTCAAAGATCAGTCGGGCAGATTCGTTGGCAAGAGCGTTGCAATAGTCGCTCTGCATACACGATACACGGGCTTCCAGCGCATGAGTGAGGGCATCCAAACCTGATACAGCGGTCAACCCTTTAGGCATCTTCATAATCAATTCAGTGTCAATGATCGCCATACTGGGAGTCAATGCATAGTCTGCCAGCGGGAACTTCTGCTGGGTTTCTTCGTCGGTGATCACCGCAAACGGCGTAACTTCCGAACCGGTACCGGCGGTAGTGGGGATCGCTACCATCATAGCTTTTTCGCCCAGCTTGGGCAGCTTGACAATACGCTTTCTTATATCCATAAAGCGGGCGGCAACATCTTCAAACTGTACTTCCGGCTGTTCGTACATCAGCCACATGATTTTCGCTGCATCCATAGGCGAACCGCCGCCGAGAGCGATGATCACATCGGCTCCGAAACTCTTGAGTTGTTCCAATCCACGCTTTGCCAGCTGGATGGTCGGGTCGGGAGCTACATCGGAGAAGATGTGGCTCTTGATGTTCATGGAAGTAAGTTTTTCCACCAGCGGAGCAGTCATGCCGCTTTCGGCAAGGAACTTATCAGTTACAATAAATGCCTTTTTCTTGCCCGCCAGATCGCCCAGAGCAGTATTCAGACAGCCGTATTTGAAATAGATTTTCTGGGGAACCTGGAACCAAAGCATGTTTTCTCTCCGTTTGGCAATGGATTTGATGTTCAAAAGGTTTACCGGACCGACATTTTCCGATACATAGTTTCCGCCCCATGAGCCGCAGCCCAAAGTCAGCGAAGGAGTCATGGCAAAGTTGTAAAGGTCGCCGATGGCACCGTGGCTGGAGGGTGAGTTGATCAAGACCCGGCTGGCTTTGACTTCGTGACCGAATTCCCGGATGCGTTCTTCGTTCTGGGTATTGGTGTAAAGCACTGCCGTATGGCCCAAACCGCCGTATTCCAGCAGTTTTTTGGCGTTGGCCAATGCTTCATTGTAATTTTTAGCCGAATAAAGTGCCAATGTGGGCGAAAGTTTTTCCCGGGAGAAGGCTTCTTCGATACCGACTTTGCTTACTTCGGCAATCAGAACTTTGGTGGTGGCAGGGACTTTGATTCCGGCAAGTTCTGCAATTTTTGCAGCGCTCTGACCAACGATTTTTGCATTGAGTTTGCCGTCGATCTGGATGACTGCTGCCACGGCTGCGGCTTCTTTCTTATTAAGGATATAGCCGCCGCGTTTGAGAAATTCTTTCTTTACATCATCGTATATACTTTTAACTGCGGTCACCGATTGTTCGGAAGCACAGATCATACCGTTATCGAAAGTTTTTGAAAGCAGTACGGAGTTTACTGCATTTTCTATATCGCAGCTTTCGTCCATGACTACCGGAGTATTGCCGGGGCCAACGCCCACTGCCGGGGTGCCGCTGGAGTAAGCGGCTTTGACCATGCCGGGACCGCCGGTGGCAAGGATCAGCGCCACATCTTTGTGACTCATAAGGTAACCGCTCTTTGCCACGGTAGGTTCATCGATCCAGCCAATGATATTTTCAGGGGCACCGGCAGCTACTGCTGCATCAAGTACTATCTTGGCAGCATAGTTGGTGCAGTTCTTTGCCCGGGGGTGCGGACTGAATACGATACCGTTGCGGGTCTTTAATGCTATAAGAGCTTTGAATATAGCGGTTGAAGTCGGGTTGGTGGTGGGCACGATACCGGCAATAACACCACGGGGTTCGGCAACTTTGATCATGCCGCTGGCATCATCGGTTTCAATGATACCGCAAGTTTTGAGAGAAGAAAATTTGTTGTAAATGTATTCGGAAGCGTAATGATTTTTAATGATCTTATCTTCCACTACGCCCATACCGGTTTCTTCCACCGCCATTTGAGCGAGTTGGATTCGCAAGTTACATGCAGCATATGCTGCGCTTTTGAAAATTTTGTCGACCTGTTCCTGGGTGTAGTCTGCGTAAACAGCTTGGGCAGCCTTGGTTTTAGCGACAATAGCATCAATTTCCTGCGCTTCTGCTATCGCGCCGGCAGCAGCAGCCGCCGGGTCATCTTTCTTCTCCATAGTCTTTTCTCCTCTCAATATAATTAGATTGTTTTTGGGTAAAAATCTCTACAAAAAAAAATCCATACTTTATCCGATAAAGTATTTTTATATAGATATTTCTTTATAGATATTTTTTTATCTATATTAAAATAGCACAGATTCAGCAAAAAAGCAAATCGAATTAGATATTTTTTTATCCTTTTACTGTCAATATTGTCATAAAAGTCAAAAAAAAGCTTGAAAAGTACCTCTTAAAAACTTGAATAATAAGTTTTATACAGTTATATTACAAGGAAATTGTATTTTTTTCGCGGGTGGACTATAAGATGAAATTTTTTTGCAAAACTGTATTACTGATACTGACAGCGGTAACAGCAGCGGTATTGCCAGCTGCCGAGAGAAAATATACCGACAATGATATCAAGCGGATTCTGTATCTGAAAAATCCAGCCCCCGGTGCACCGGGCAATTATGCAGTGCTGGAAAAAATATACAACAGCAATCAGCTTGGGTGTACCTATTTCGGAACACAACAACCCCTGACAGTCAACCGTCGGGATGTAATACCGATGATTTTCTACGAAGACAGCAGCAATTTTATGATCACTCAATACGCTCTGATCGCACTCTTCAAACGCCAGCATCCGAATCTTGCTCTGGGCCTGGCACGGCTCAATAATGATACCACCGGCAGGATGTCCGCTTTGAGCAATTACGCAGCTTCGCTGAAAGATCTTCAGAAAAATATAACTGTCATCCGCAGTAAAATACCGGCAAATACCCCCGAACAGGCCAATGCCCTTGCTGACCTTATCAGCAAAGATAAAACCCTTTCGCTGGTCAGACAGGCAGCGACCTACAATGACTGGATATTGGCTATTGCGCTTTTCGATGATTATAAGACAGAGGTTCTTCAACAGTATAACCGCTATTTTCCACAATATCAGGAAGTTATTCAGGAAGCCCAAAATGCCTGTAACGACTGCGAAAATGAATTGGTTCTGAATTTTGCCAATAAGCTCAAGCAACCCAATATGCGGCGGCAGCTTTTTTTGCAGATCTATCCGCAAGCGCGCGGTATATGGACTCAAACTCCGCCTACTAATTATGAACAACTGAAAGAATTTTTTGTCCGCAGTTTGAATTCTTATCATAAATTGGATAAAATTTCCCGGATATTCCAACCGCAGGATTGGGGTTCTGCCATGCTTGATGCACTGCTGATGCTGGAGGGTGCCAGCTGTGCCAACGAATTGGAAAAAGAATTTGATGATGCAATGCGGCGTTTGAGCAAACACCCTCAACGCCATTGAAATACGGAGAAACAAATGAGTAAATACTATGTTTACACCGATGGAGTCGTACGGGGGCCGTTTGTACTTGACCAGCTCAGTTCCATGCTCAATAGCGGTCAGATAGAATTATCAACTCCGATATCTACCGGCAAAGGTACACCGTGGCAAACCGTTGCCGACCGCAGCGAAGTGCTTGAAGCCCAAAAACAAGCAGCCCAACAAGCCGCCACAGAACAAGCAGCGGCAACTCCCCCTAAAACCACCACCGAAGATCAACAGACACCAGCAGAAAAGATCGTTTTTTATTGTCCTGCATGCAACCAGAAATATAAGGGCGACAGCTCCTGGCAGGGGAAAGATATAGTCTGCTTGAACTGCAACGCAGTTTTTGTGGCCGGCGATGCAGCACTTCCCCGTGAATCAGCTCCCCCCGCTGAAGCAAATACAAAGGAGAACAATGAGCCGGAAATCGACTGGGCAAACTGCGACGGCGATGTTATCTGCCCGCACTGTTGGCAGCGTTTTAACAGCGAACAGCTTTTGTACATCGCCAATCACCCGTCGCTGATGGGCGATAAAGTGCTCGGGCCAACTGCCATGAAGCGTTTTGCCCCCGGCAAATTCAACGCACTCGGACAGGCTTTGGACGAAATGGGTATGATCTGTACTGATGTAGCCTGCCCGCGCTGCCGCTTGAAAATTCCGCTGACAGTGATCGATGAAAAAAATTTCTATTTTTCACTGGTCGGAGCCCCCTCCAGCGGCAAGTCTTATTATCTGGCGACTTTGCTCAATATAATGCGCCGCACATTTGCCAATGATTTTGCCTGCACATTGCTGGATGTTGATCCTGAACTGAACCGGGTGCTGGACAGCTATGAGGAAACTATTTTTCACTCTTCGCGCCGCAGCGAAGTAGCTGTATTGCCTAAAACCCAGCAGACCGGCGACGATTTTGTAAATGTTGTGGAATTGGACAATGTGCCGGTTCATCTGCCGAAACCGTTTGTTTACGAACTCAAATACCTTTCCAGCAGTGAAGGCAAAGAAGATTGCAATATAATTTTCTACGATAATGCCGGAGAGCAATTTGAACCGGGAGCGGATAATATGACCAATCCCGGAACGCGCCATCTGGCATGTTCTGACGGGATAATCTTTATTTTCGACCCGCTCAATGATGCTATCATGCGGGAAAAATGCGATCCGGGAGAACCGCAGCTGCAAACCGACAAACATGTCTACGAACAAACTAAACTGTTATCGGAAATGATTGCCCGTATCCGCCGCCACTGCAATCTGGGCGCTGACACTAAATGCAGTATACCGCTGGTGATTGCAGCCGGTAAACTCGATGCCTGGTATGATCTGCTGGGCTTGGAGCTGGGAAAATATGAAATGCTTGATCGTCTGCCCGGTAAACTTTCTGCCCTGTGGCGCAAAAATACCGTTATGGATGTATCTTTTGCCGTGCGTGAACTTATGCTGAAATATGTTCCGGAACTGGTCAGTATTGCAGAAGGATTCTTTGAGAATGTGACCTTTGTGCCGTTCAGCAGTTTCGGCTGTCTTGCCAGCTCCGCCAGTTCCGGTCAGCTTGGGGTGATACCGGAAAAAGTCAATCCGGTCTGGGCGGCAGAACCGTTCTTTACATTATTGGCTGAAAATAACCTTATCGATACAGCCCCGTTGCCGGCGGCAACCGACAGTATGGATATAAAAATCGTGGATAATTTTCTGGTGTTTGACCACCCTGCTGATGGTCACCCGGTTCGTCTGCCGGCAAACTATGCAGGTGCAGTTATAACCATTGCCGGTAAAACCTATCAGATGCCGCAAACACTCACCTGCAAGTCTGAAAGTGTTTTTTCCGGAAACAGCAAATCTGGCAGCGATCTTTGGATTTGATATAAATTTATGTATGAACTGATATACACATCGATCCCCAAAGGCTTGCTCCCCGGCCGGTCAGGCTTTGCAACGGCAGCCATGTCAGAAGGCATGCCGCCGAATCTGATCGTGCCTTTGGAGAATTTGAGCGGATATAACTTTACACTCCGGGATAATACATTTTTACCGGTGCTCAATCCGCCGTGCTGTTATTACATAAAGATGCGTTACGGCAACCAACTGCTGCATATTGCCGGAAGAGTTGCCCCCAATGGTTTGGATTACAGCCAGCGCAACAACAAAATAGCGCACCATTTTCTGTTTGAATCATCAGCAGAAATGGCACCGCTTTCAGGCGGGGCAGCCGGACTTTTCCTCAAGGAAGGAATTTTTTGCAGCGAGTATACCGATGAACCGACTATGCTGCCGTTCCGTAAAGTTCCGGTTTGCAGTCAAATCGGTTCGCTGCCGGCAAAAAACTGGGCAGAACAGGCCGGTCATGCCGGATTTGCAGCGTTTGCGGCGGAAAAATTCCGGAAAACACCGGAAAAACCCTTGTATTTGATCTACCCGCCCGGTACTCCGGTCAAAACATTGCTGGAGCTGGTAATGGAAGTGTGCGCTTTGTTGGATGAAAAATCCCGCAACGATCTTACTTTCAGCACCTATTTCGGCAGCAGTCCGGCATCGGTGGATTGCTTTTTGCGTATGCTGCCGGATTTTTCGCCGCTGGTAAGCAATCTCCGCAGATTCCACCCCGGCGATGTTATTGAGTTGGGGCAGGAAAATGAGCTGCCTCTGGCTGATGAATACCCGGATATTTACGAACAAGCCTGTACCGGAAAAAAACCGAAAAAAAGCATCCCGCTGCAAGCAGTTACGGTATCAGCCAACCCAATCACAGTCATACACGACGATCCCCCTCCGCCGGAACCGGTCATTGAGTTGTCGGATGCCCCCCCGACGATCACGATACCGCCGCCGGTACCGCCGAAAAGCAACCGGAAGTTGTTCTTTCTGGGGGCGGTTGGCATAATAATACTGGCAATTACAGGTTTTATACTCTGCAAAATAATCGCTGTACCATCCACGCCTCCGCGATCCGGCGTAATACATATTACAGCTCCGGCAGTCAAAACGCCGCCGCCGGAACCTGTACCAATCCAGCCATTGCCAGCCAAACAATCAACCGTATTGGCATCCGCACCGGCTACCCGAGCGGTAAAAACTATTCCGGAGAAAGTCCATGCTGCGCCGAAAAAAACAATAGCAAAACCCTCCCGTAATGAAATTCTGCCCATGCAGAGCGAAGTGGAGCTTTTTATAAAATTCAGAGAAATTTCCAGCTCAAATACTGGAATAGATTTGCCGCCGCAGCTGCATGGTGTACAGGAAATTTATCCGGTCATGGAAAAAATCGGTACCAGTTTGATTGCAGATACCCGCAACAATGATTTTGTTGAAAAAGGAGTCACACCCGATGAAGTCTTTGTGCGTGCAGCAATCGGTGGATCGCTGCCGCCCCAGCCGGTCAAAGGGCGGATAACAGATGTACCCCACCTGTTGCTGAAGATTTCCCGGGATCAGAAGTCATTGCAGGTAATTACATACACCGGCAACCGTTCTGACTGCATTATGCCGGAATTGAGTAAAATCAAGCAAATATACTTCAGACTCAAAAACAAAGTATATTTATGGCATAACCGGCTTACCCCCAACCATGCAGCAATGCTCGAAAAAGGTACGATCACAATATCCCTGAACGATAACCGTCCGCCGGCCTATACTCCGGGCAGACTGGAAGGTAAATTGAAAAGTCATGGATATATTCAAACCAGATTCGGCAACAGCCGGGAGGCTAATTTCAACTCCATTCCGTTTTATCTGAAAAACTGGAACGATGCCGTAGAGCGTTACACCGCTGCCCGCCGTGAATACTATAAATACAGTAAAAAAATAAAAGAAACCGCCAAAACCAATACGCCACCGCGCAACAAACAGGCAGTACAAGCCCATATGCAGGAAATGCAAAAGCGTTCAGAGGAAGGCGACTTTAAGACCATATCTGACCAGATCACGCCTTTTTTGAATAAGTTTTTCAATCCTGCGGAAAAAAACCTTGTTGCCCCTGACAAATTGCAGGAATTTGCCAAAAATATTGCTGAAACATTAGCCAAGCGGCAATATTCCCAAAACAAAAAAGCAGAAATAAAAAAAATGGAAAAAAACTGGTTGGATACGATCAAACAGTTGAAGATTTTTCAGCAGCTTCAGAAAAAATATTCAACAGCCGGCATAAATCTTGCAACAGCAGAAAAACAAGTGCAGTCAGTCGCTGACAGTGTTCGTTTATCCGTACATAATATTCATCAGGATATTGTCAATCTGCTGCACGGCATGATGACCGCCAAGTCAAAAAACGGTAATCTTATATACGATAAGATAACGGATGAAGAAATCAGCAAATTATGTAATGCTATCAAAGAAAAAATAGTTTTTGAAGTGGTTCGCAGCAACGGAGAATAAATTATGAGCAAGATTGATGAGGCACTTTCAGCAATAAAACAATATCTCGCCAGCGATGATCAGAGCGAAGATCCCCGTATCAGGAACGCCGCTGAAATTTATGCACAAGCCTGTTCAGAAATCAACCTTAAGCTTGCAGATTGCCGCAAACTTATTGATAACGGACTTTTTGCCGAAGCTCAAAAAATTTCCGGAGAAATGTCCCCCAGTTTAACCGACAGGGCGAAAAAGCTGCTGCTGTCACCGGCAGAGTTCAGTCACTATCGGGAGTTGTGCAATCTTTACGGCTATGCGCCGGCACCTGTTCTTGACAATATAACCATAGAACAGCTTGCGCAACCCACGGAAAATAAAGAAGAAATTCTCCGGGAACTTGTTTTGCGCTGGCGCAAGATAGCGCGTACCGGCAGCAATCCGGAAAAGATAAAGCTGCTGCGGCAAATCATCGGCTATGCCCCGCAAGACGATCAGCTATGGCGGTCTAACCTTGCCAGTGTGGAACGGCAATGGGTAAACGATCTGCTCAAAGAAGCAGATTCAGCACTCAAAGAAAATGATGGCGAAAAAATTGTAAAAATATACATGGCGCTTGCCGATCCGCAATTATTGAAGCCAGTTTCGCAGGAAGTTCTTGATAAGCTCCGTCCAAGTGTCAGAAAATATCAGGAGGAACTGCTGGCATGCGATCTGGAAAAGAAAAGAACAGAGTTGTTCGCCGCATACAGTGCACAGGATTTCGCTCTTATAACCGAAAAACTGCGGGAATATGATATGCTCATAACCAATCCGCTTTATGTGAAAGATGCGGATGTGGAAAATGCCGTACAGGAAGTGCGCGATTATCACCAGCAGCAGCTCAATATACGCAACACAGCCCGTTTTCACCAGGAAAAACTTGCCGAGTTGACAAATCTGCTTGATCAGCATGGGGACTATGTACTTATAGAAAATGCCTATGCAGCATTACAGAAAACTGATATTCCGCTGGATAAACGCCTTACGCAGCGCCTGGAAGTCCGCCGTGAAGAATATTTGCAGGAAATCAGCCGCAAACATACCCGCAAGGTTATTTACAGTGTACTGGGAGCGGTAATAATTCTGCTGCTGGCAATGTTTGTTTTCCATGTAATACAAAGCACCCGCACATTGTTCAGCTATCAAAAGTCGATGAATACTCTGATGGCAAACGGCAATTACCGCGGAGTGCTGAAACTCTACGATGAAATAAAAGCCAAAAACCCCGTATTGCTGCAATTCGGCAAACTCTCCGCACTCCGGGCAGAAGCCGAAAAAGCAATGGCAAATCAGCAGAATACAGAGCAGAAAATCAAAGATCTGCTGACCCGCGGCGAACAGCTCCTGCGCAACCGGACACCGCACCTTGAAGAACTCAAACGCATCCAGAAAGCGCTGGCAGGTTTGCAGCTGAAAAATATGCCGGCAGAGCTTGCACAGCAACAGCAGAAAATGGATTTTACCATCCGCCGGTTGGAATTTACTGCCCAGCAGCAAGCCGACAGAGAGTATATTGCCCGGCAAAAAGAATCTCTTAAAAAGCTTGCGGAATACAGGGCAATGCTCAACGACAGTAAAGTGTCGCTGGACGATTTGCAGAACCGCATTGCCGATACGATGGATTTTATGCAGAATTTGACCGAAAATTCATTAAAAACAAGCGAGAATCTGCGTAAATCGCACAACACAATAGTTCAGGAACAAGGCAAATCGCTGTTGCGAGAATTGAAAAACATCAAATTCCGCCGACAGCTGCTGAATGATCTGCAAGCGCCGAAAACATTTGCACAATACTGCGAAGTTTTGAAAAAGCTCCCGTCTGCGGCACCTGATCTGGCGACCGGGGTATGGCGCACCCAGCTCAAAAATATCTACGAAACACAATCGCTGGCTGCCGGAGCAAATCTTTCTGCCTGCAACAGCCATACAGAGCTGGAAAAAGCGATAAATGATTTGCAGATAAATATCAGCAATAACTGCTTCATCCGGGATATAACACGGATGCTGCCGGATAAATATTTCAAAGTCAAATACCCTGACGCATTGACCCAGCTCCGCTCCGATCTTGCAGCGCTTTACAACTGCTACGAACTGACCTTTACCGATCAGGATAATATAAACTGGCATTTTTATTCGGCAGAAAAACCGCAAACAGATAAAAGCCGGACTTCACGCATACCCAAAGCTATCGCTATAAGTGTTATGCTTTTGCCCGGTGCCGAAGGTAAATTCCTGCCGCTTTTGGTTGAACGCTCCAAAGGTGATAATATCACATTCAAAACCGGGAAATTCACCGACCTGGCGCTGCCGGACAAATTTGTAAAACTTGTCAATATGCCGGTAACATCGCCTGCATTCCCCAAATCCAAACAGTATGTGATGCTCGAAGAAGCTCTCCGCAGTATGCAGTATTGTCGGGATATAAATCAGTTGCCGGGAGTAATAGCTGAACAGCTCAACAAGATTGCCAAAGCCGAAAATGTAAATATTTTTGCTCAAGCGTATTTGCTGCGCCGTTTGCTGGATATCTATGCACTGACCTCGGACTTCAACCGCATGGCAATCAATAGATCCTGTCAGGAACTTGATGAAGCTGCCGCTCACCTTTACCGTAAATGGTACACCCCGACAGTTATGGCAGAAAATCCGGATGCAGTCAAAAAACTGAAGGCTTTCTTCAAGAAATTTTCTTCCGAACAACTTGCAGTAACCGCTAAAACCTCGGAAGAACTCTACAAACAGTCGCTTTCCCGCGGGCTCATTCCCGGAGGTATCGTATTTTACAACAGCAATGGAGAGCCGCTTTTGCACTGGTTCAGCGGCATGGACAGCATCAATGAACTCTGGTTTTATAACGCAGCGACCAACGATATGCCAGCCGGCTGGATGGTGCTGGATAAAAAGAATAATGTTGATAGCAAAAATAACTCTTTGATAAATTTTGGCTTCACATTGCATCACGGAACAGTGTTTTTTGTACCTGCCGACGGCCGCAACACAGCAGAAATGGCAAAAAAGATAAAAGCTGATGCCGCCAGAAATAAAGTACATATTATTTCCTGGCCGGAAAGCTGGCCTCTGAATAAACGCTGAATAAGGCGAAACTTATGGAACAAAAATTTTATATCAGGCAAAATAAAATAACCCTCGGGCCGTTTGACCGGCAAACATTGAAAACTCTGTTCGATCAGGGCAAGCTGACCGTACAGGATGAAGCATCAACTGATAAAACAAATTGGCAAAGTCTGCAAAATGTTTTGGGCTTTCAGCAGCCGGAAACAGCAGAACAGCCGGTTCCCCGACCGCCGGAGCCGATACCGGCGGTCCCGGTAAGAAACGATGGTTGCATAGATCTTGATGCAGAAGATTTTCCGCAAAAGCTCAAATTCGGGGATCTGCTGCTTACGGTCATTGCTGCCCTTGGCAACGGCGGCGGTTATCTGCACCGTTTGAGTCAATATTCCAACAATACCATGCTCGCAGCAGGTATTACAGCAGCGATTTTGAGTTTGCTCGCCGGCGCTGCCGGGTGTTTGCTCTTCGGCAGTTGCTATAATGCCTCAACGACGACTCTCGGCATACGCTGTCTGACAGGTATATTGCTTTCGGGAGTGTTGATCTGGGGCGGCAATGCAATATTGCGTCAAATCGTCAATCCGGGAAAAAGCCGTAATGCTGCCGAAGCAGATTTTCTTGCAGGGATGCACGCTATGCTGAATATCAGCATTATCAGTATAGTGTTGAATGGCTCGCTGTTTGTATTCAACCGGGTTTTGTTCAGCATGAGTGCGGGGCAGACTGCGGCAGTAATGACAGCAGCGCTGCTGCCACTGATCTTTTTTTCAGCCAACACAATACTTTCGCTGCGGATGAACTTTATGGGCAGTTGCAAACTCTCTCCCGGCGTGGCATCGCTGATGGCAATATTGTATTTTTATGCAGCTGTAAATGTATCTGTTCTGCCGCTCTATACAATATACGATCTTACATAAGTCAAACAACAACCAATCAACCGAGGAATGATTATGATCTTATCTTACGCCAGCAATGATATTGAACGGATCTGCGGATTCAAGAGCAAAAAGCTTACTATGGTCAATTATGTATTTACCTGTATCATCGGGGTATTTATGAGTATAATTTTTTATGCGCTGCTGATTCCCTTTTACGGCAAAGATATACAGCTTATTGATATGTTTTTCCATGGCGGGACCGCCAACCGCTCTTCAATACCGTACTACACAGTATTTTTCACCTGCTGGTCAATAGCTATATTGATCGTAAAATTGCTGAAATTGAAAAATCAGCGCAAAGCTTTTGCACTGAATATTCTGCCGGAAGACCCCAACTTTGTTTTGACCCCGCGGACTGCACGGGAAATTCTTGACCGGATCTATACCCAGGTCGATCAACCCAGTTGCTATGCGCTGCTTGACCGCATTGACCTGGCATTGGGCAATTTAAAAAATCTGGGCAATGTGACCGGGGTATCTGAATGTCTGGCGGGTCAGGCAAGTAATGACGAAGATTATCTTGCCAACAGTTATACTATTCTCAACGGCTTTATCTGGGCGATTCCGGTGTTGGGCTTTATCGGTACAGTTATCGGACTTTCGGAAGCGGTCGGAGGGTTCGGCAAAGTTGTTTCGCAAGGAGCTGCTATCGAAGAACTTAAATCAGCCCTTGGCGGAGTTACCAGCGGTCTTTCAGTAGCATTTGAAACAACCCTGATAGCCTTGGTTTTTGCATTGATCGTACAGCTTTTTGCCAAATTTGTAAACAATCAGGAGGAGTTGTTTATGGATGAATGTGCAGATTACTGTAATCGCAACATTGTTGCCAAGATGAAAAATATAAACCTTAATGCAGAAGAAAATATCTGAAAAAAATGGCTCGCAAAAACACCGGAGAATCACCGATATCGTTATTTTCCTTTCAGGACATAATCACCTCTATTACCGGGATTATGTTTCTGGTGGTGCTTTTTCTTATCTTGATAATGCTGACCAGCCGCCCGGATACCCGGCAGCACTCCAGCGAAAATATCCAAGAACTGCAAAAAGAACTTGCTGACCTGAAAGCCAAACTTCAACAGCTGCGCAGCAATTCACAGAGTTTGGATAAACAGCTCGAAGAGTTGAAAAAACTTGATCCGAAAGAATTGGAACGGCAGAAAGAATACTGTCAGCAGATGATTTCCCAAACCCGGGCAAGTCTGGAAAAAATCACACTGCAAGTCAACTATAAAAGCACACAAGTTAAAGAACTCCGGCAAGAACATCTTGATTTGCAAAAACTTATCAAACTGAAAAAGCAAGTTATCAACGATTTGCAACTCCAGCTCGCTGAAATATCCAAAACAGTCAAACAAAAAGAAGAAATCAGCCGTCAGCGCAAGCGGGTGATGAAATATGTTATTCACAGCAGCACGCCCAAACGCCCGGTATTGGCAGAGTTGGATAAAGATGGCATCCGTCTTATGGATGTTGATAAGAAAAAGTTTACAGATCTGCGCCGCAACGGGCGTGGGGCAGAGTCGCTCTCAATGCTGGTAGAAAAGCTTGCTGATTTTGATCCGGTACAAGTATATTTCACGGTAGCAGTAAAACCCGGCGGATTCAAATATGCCATGCAGGTACTGGATATCTTGAAAAAAAATAATTTTGAACGCGGCACAGAAATATTGCCAGACGACAACACATCGATCTTTGAGGAGCCGAAACCATGAGCAGACGGCGCAAAGAAGAAGAATCAAGTTTTGAGTTGCTGCTGGATACCATGTGTAATACATTCGGCGGAGTGATGTTTATTGCCATAAGTCTGCTGGTGATCCTGTCGATCATGACAGATAAAATACCCACGCAAGAAGAAACTGCCGATATGAAAACATTGCAACAGGAAATAATCTCTTTTCAAAAAATATATAATGATCTTTTGCATGAACTGCAACTGAAAGCAGAACAAATCAAACTGCGGCAAAATGATGATACCAACAACAAATATAAAGAACTTTTGATGCTTATGCAGCTGGCAGAAGAAAACCGCTTGAAAGTTGAAGCTGTTCAGCTGGCAGATAAAACCCTGACCATAACTCTGCAAAAGCTGAGTAAATTGCTTGAACAGCAGAAAAAAGAAGTTCAACAACAAGAACAGAAGTTGGAGAAACTGCAAAAAGAACAGCTTGAACTTCAGGAAAAACTGTCAAAACTTATCGAAGCAGAACGACAGGCGCCCCAGTTGGCTTTCCGGGTAATGGAACGCAGCGACCGGGCACCGTTCTTCCTTATGATGCACAACGACATGGTATACCCGGTCGGACCATGGATTTCTGACGGGTCACTCGATCAGATCGACAAAGCGGTAAAAGCTGTACCTTATCAATATCAGCAATCCCGGCTGCTCTCCTGTACGATCACTCCGGGAGCTGGCATTCCGGTATTTGACGGCAATAGTTTTTCTGTACCATTTCAACAGCTTCTTGATAAGATCCCAGCCGGGCGCGTGCCCAAATTTTTCATAACACCGTGCAGTGCCTCCACTGCGTATAAAATGCGGGAGATAATGAAACAGCGCAATATTTATCACGGCACAGTAATTGCTGCTGAAAATGATTCAGCCTTCGTATTCAAATATACCCCAGGAGCTGAATATGAATATTAAACAATGGTTCAAAACATTTTTTTGCCGCCGCCGGAGCTTGCCGGAGCTGACAATGTTTTGGTTACTGCTGCTTTTTCTTCCGGTCAGCAACTCATTTGCCGCCAACAACTGGATAACGGTCAACAACCGTACTGCCGCTCCGGCGATGCCGGAAAAAAAAGCTGTTCCCCCTAAGATAATAACTCTTGAAGATGAAAAAAAACATTTGCCGCAGCAGCATTTTTACAGCTTGCAGGTCGATCCGGTCGGCAATTCGCTTTTCATCGTTGATTGTTCTGCAAGTATGCGAAAAAAAAACCGGAAAAATCCAACTTTGACCAAGCTTGATATATTGAGCAGAGAATTGAAAAATATACTGCTTGCTGATTCAACGACATCCAGGCAAACCGGCGGATTTGTCATAATAAGTTTCGGAGCGGTCATTGAGTGTTTTCCGCAAGACGGTCTGATGCCATATACAGAAGGCTCTGTACCCAAATTGACTGCCCGGGGAGAAACGCCGATAAAACAGGCATGGTTAAAAGCCCTGAATATCATAGATGCAGACAAGATCGATACTGTATATTTTATGACCGACGGCAATCCTTCCGATAAATTCACAACACAGTGGCTGAAGCAGAAGCTGAAAAAAGAGAAGTATCCTCAACTGCGGATCAATTGCATTTGTTTGGGCAAAGACCGTTATTGGATGAAAGATCTTGCCCGGTATTACAGCGGAAAATATGTGTGCATACCTTGATCAATCCCCAGGAGATGAAAAAACGATGAGTAAACAAAAACAGTTTGCCCCGGAGCAGGAAACGGCGGCAAATAGAATACCGGAGCTTTACCGCTGGCGAACGCTGATAATCTTTTGTGTTATGCTGGTGCTGATTTTGCTTTGGGCGTACTTTTGCCGCGGATGTATCAGTTTATCCGGCGGCAGTTCGTTGGGTTTCGGCAGCGGCGGCTCCAACTTCGGCACCGGTCCCGGCAGCGGCAATTCCGGCGATGGCCCGGGAGCCGGAAAAACCGGCGACAACAAAGGTAAATTCGATGATGCACAAGGGCGTGCAGGTATCGGCAAAGATGCGTCAGAACCCGGCACTGCCAATCCATCCTCCGGAACACTTGCGATCGACGGAACAACAGCTGCAACAGCTGCTGCTGTATTGACAAAACTGCCGCTGCATATAGAACACATTGAGCAGACGGTCGTTACGCCGCCTCCGGTTCAGACACCTGTAACCTTGCAAACCGGTGGTACCGTTCAAGGGCGAAAGGGGTTTTACGGTATCAGTGTACGCGAAAATGCCCGGATACTTTTTATTGTTGACTGCTCCGGCTCTATGGGGTCAGGTTCAACTGAAATAGTAGGCAAAAACCGTTTGGAAGTTGTGCAAATGGAACTGGAAAAAGTGATTTTCAATAAAAACAGGAGCAAATATTCAACAGGCGCTTTTGCCATTATAAAATTTTCAGACGATGCCCAACAGTTTCCTCCACCCCAAAAAGGTCTGTGCCGGTATACTGATCAAAAGAATCTCAAACAGTCGCAGGAATTCATAGATTTGCTTCAACCCGGCGGCTCTACAAATATGAAAAAAGCCTGGCTTACTGCTATGGAAATGATAAAAAAATACCGTATTGATACAGTATACTTCCTGACAGACGGGGAACCGGGCGACGGCTTTGATACACTTTGGCTAAAAGAAAATATGAAGAAAAATCATGTTAAGCCCATAACGGTCAACTGCATTACTGTTGGCGGGCACGGCAAAATGCTCATGCAAACCATAGCTAAAGAGTTCCGGGGATCGTTTATATTTATACCGTGATCAATTTTAAAAAGTGCTGAAACGAAACTGCTGCAATCGAGGCAAGACACGCCAACAGTGCAGTTATCTGCCAGAAATTGCGCTTTTCTTTGAGCCAGCCCACAGCATAAAGCTCAAAACAAACTATGCTTGAAGCTGTCATAAGCTGGGTAGCGATCGCCCCCTGCCCGGCTTTGGCAAGGGCATCCATGCCCGGATAAAGCAAAAGCGAACAGGATGCTACTTCAACCACATCGATCCCGGCGGCGTAAAGCCAGATATATTTGCTTTTGATCTGCGTTGCGACCTCTTTACGCAAATTTTTGTCGAAACCGAGATAGATGAAAAAACCTGCCAGAAGACCGATAAAAAATGCCAATGTGCGCCAGGAACCGGAAATAGCTTCCACACCTTTGATATACGAAGGAATATTCTGAAAACTCTGGCAGGAACAGGTCGCCAGAAATGAAAGTATGGTAAAAGCCAGCCATTTGCCCCGGGTGCTATTGTCGGCAGTAACGGCAAAAATCACCAATGCGGCAATAACCAGCAATACAGCAATGGCAAAACTCCAACTCATGGGCACATTAAAAAACAATATTCCAACGGCAAAAGGGCAGATAAAACCCAGCTGGATAATACTCCATATAATACCGTTGGGCCCATATTTCATAGCTTTGCCCATCCATTGCAGCTGCATGAAGTTGAAAATCCCGCCGGTGATGACCAAACCGGTTATCAGCCAGAGATTTTGAGCTTTGAAATCCGGCAAACCTTCCATAACGATCGAAGGCAGAGTAAAAAGTATCCCGATCAGGGCACTGGCGGCAACGATCATGCCCATAGTCAAATTCCGCTTACCGGCACCACCGGCAGCAAATCCCCAGATGATCCAGCCGGCACCCACCAGAATCATAGCAATAATACCAAATATCATATCACAAACTCCTTATTTTACTGCAATAAATGAAAAACGATCATATTAATTTACTGCAAGTTCTATTTTTTACAAATCAGCAATACTTCATCGAGCGTAAATCATTGATTATCTTTCAGAAGTTTTTCCAAATCAAAGTCCACTGCTTCGATTTCCCGGCGGGGTATGAAAATCCCTTCTTCACGAAAAGTGCCGCCAGCTTGCAGAAACGCTGCGGCTTTGCGTTGTAAAGTAGTGGGATTTTCTATTTGCGAAATATCTTTTTCGCCGAAAATCCGGAAAACCGTATCTGCCGGAGTATCCACCGGGAAATGCAGACCCAATTTTTGAAATTTAACAATGTTGGAGTGTTCCGGCAACAGGTTACAAAGCTGTCTGTCCAGCAGCCAGCTTTGGCAGATAAAGCCTTGCCAATCATAATCCGGGTGACAGTTGCTGAAAAATTCCGCCATTGCCTTTACTGAAGCACTGCACAACGCCATATCCATAGCGCCATCTTCGGGTATATGCAGATTTATTACTTTATCGCCCCGGGTCAGCAGTCGTCTATTTTCGGCATTGAATATGTCGTTTCCATTATAACAATAATATGTATTGCACTCCAGCCTGCCCCGGCGGATAACTTTGCCATTGTAAAGCAACGCAGTCCACCAGCGGGCAACTTTGCCCAACCCAATGATATCTTTGTTGCGTTTTTCGTGCCGCAGCCAGATCGCCATATCGCTCATAGTATCCAGCCAAACCGCTTCGGGATAACCGAGCAGTTTGAATTTGCGCCTGGAGTAATCAATACTTAAATAAGCAGCAGCAAACCATGCTTGAGCCAGCTCCGGCGATTCCGGAAAGCATTTCAACTCTTCCACCGGTTCGGTTTGAAAAGTTTTTTCTGCAATCTTTTGAGCCATAAGCATAATACTTTTATTGGAGCAAATCATTTTAAGTGCGGAAATCTCTTCCGGCTCCAACTTGGCTGTTGCGGCAAAATCTGCAATATTCATCATATAAAGTACGCAATTATTCACTTACCGGAAAAACACTTACCACCGTAACATTATCGTTGGCACGGCGGCGCAGAGCCTCCCGGATAAAGCGGTCATTGGCTTGGCGGGGATCGGCGGCAGCAAAAAGAATTTCTTTTATTTCGCTGTCGTGCATGGTATTGCTCAAGCCGTCAGTGCAAAACAAAAAGCGATCCTCCGGAGTGCGGAAATATGTATGTATTTCCGGCTTGAGATAACGATCGGTACCGATAGCTTTGGATATTACATGCGCCCCCGGCAGTTGCGAAGCATCTGTTACCCCCTGTTCAACAAGCTCGTTTTGCACAGTATGGTCTATGGTCAGCAACCGGCATTCGTTATTGCGGAAGCAATACAACCGGCTGTCGCCCACATGGATAACGATCACCATCGAAGGAGTGAATACGGCAGCCGCAAGCGTTGTACACATGGAATTATGCGTTTTTTTCAGTATCCGGTTAATGCCGGTAATGTCGCTATTGGCTTGTTTGACACTGTTCATCAAAAATCTGGCGATCGTTGCCTCATCCGGTTCCGGATTGTGTTTGAAAAGTTCTTTCCAATCCAGGATCAATCTGTGGCAGCACAAGTAACTTGCCTGATCACCTCCCGAATGACCACCGACACCGTCGGCAACTCCGGCAAAGCAGAACCCCGGAGGCATTGATATACAAAAGAAATTATCTTCGTTGTGCGTTCTAACGCAGCCCATGTGGCTTTCGCCAACCGCCAGCAGTTGTGGCATTTTTTCCGCAGACATTATAAAAACCTCGCTTAAAAACACTCCGAAAAATGCTTCCGGAGCCCCAAAAATAGTGTTTTTTCATAAATTTATGCAAAATATAGCACTTATTTTGAAAATAGTCCATATTTTTTCTTTGATTTTTTTAAATACTCTGCTATAATGTTTGTAGAGCAAAAGTTGATCGTTTTACAAAACAGTCAATTATGCGCGGTATGTTCCGGATCGGAGTCTGGGTGGCCAAGCTGTCAGAAATCCCACCGGAGGTTGCAAGAAATTTTTCAATTCCGAAAACTGTGTCGGGAGCCAAAAAATTTCCAATGGAGCCCGGCAGAGTTTTCCAATGCTCTTTTAAGAAAGGAAGAACATGAAGAAAGCTGCTGAAATCCGCAATTTTGCCATCGCCGGTCACGCCGGCAGCGGTAAAACCACCCTCGCTGAAATGCTGGTTTTTAAAGGTAAGGGTATATCCCGCCGGGGAACCGTTGAAGGCAAGAATACAATTTCTGACTTTACCCCTGAAGAACAGGATCGCGGCGGCTCGATTTATGCTACTCAACTCAACACCCAGTGGAAAGATTATCAGTTCTTCTTTGCCGATACTCCCGGTTACGGCGAATTCCTTGGCGAAGTGACCGCCTCTTATGCCGCTGCTGATGCTGCGTTGGTGATCATTGACTGTGTTGACGGCCCCCAGGTGGGTACCGCCCGGGCGTGGAAATATGCCCGTCTGGCAGGCAAACCCCGGGCTGCATTCGTCAACCGCCTTGACCGTGACCGTGCCGACTTTGCTGCTACATTGGAAGCTATGCGGGGCAACCACGGCAAAAATGTGATCATTCCTTTGTACTACCCCGTAGGTGCCGAAGCCAACTTCAGCCGGGTGGTGAATGTGTTGTTCGATAAAGATATCCCTGCCGAAATCGCCGATCAGGTCGCTGAATGCCGCGCTTTGTGGATGGATGTTATTGCCGAAACCGATGAAGAACTGATGATGCGTTACCTCGATGGCGAAACCCTCACCGATGAAGAGATCGCCAAAGGTCTGGTGACAGCTGTCCGCAACTGCAAAGCCATTCCGATCTTCGTAGGCAGCGTAGCCAAAGATATCGGGATCGATGAACTTATGGATGGGATCATCAACATCTTCCCCGAACCGACTATGCGTACCGGGATCAAGGATGTTGACGGCAACGCTCTGGAAATGAGCGAAAGCGGCAACGCCGTGGGGCAGATCTTCAAATCAATCAACGACTCCTTTATCGGTCAGCTTGCCTTTATGCGGGTATTCTCGGGCGTATTCAAAAGCGACAGCGATGTATACAACGTTTCCACCCAGGGCAAGGAACGCATCGGTCAGATGCTCTTTATGAACGGCAAATCTTCCACCCAGACTGCCGAAGCCGGTCCCGGCTGCGTGGTGGCTATACCCAAACTCAAGAGCACCAAGACCAATCAGACGCTCTCCACTTCGCCGGATGTCAAGCCGCTGGCGGCTATCGACTTCCCGAAGCCTGTGATGTCTTACGCCATAACCGCCGTCAAACCCGGCGATGACGAAAAGATCGCCACCGGCTTGGCAAAGATCGCAGAGTGCGACCCCACAGTTACTTTGGAACGCAGCACCGAAAGCAACGAACTCTTGCTCTCCGGCATGGGCGACCAGCACTTGGCAGTGGTGGGCAAGAAATTGCACGAACAGTACAAGGTCGATGCCAATTTCAACACCCCCAAAGTGCCTTATCGTGAAACCATCACCGCCAATGGTGATGCCAGTTACCGGCACAAGAAGCAGACCGGCGGTTCCGGTCAGTTTGCCGAAGTACATCTGCGCATTGCTCCTTACGCTGACGGTTACGAATTTGCCAACGAAGTGGTAGGCGGCAACATTCCCAAAAACTTTATTCCTGCTGTGGAAAAGGGTGTTATGGAAATGCTCGCCAAAGGTCCTCTGGTGGGCTGCCCGGTGCAGAATGTTAAAGTAACGGTCTACGACGGCAAATATCACCCGGTAGACTCCAACGAAATGGCGTTCAAGATCGCCAGTAGAATGGCGTTCAAAGATGCTATGAAGATGGCGAAACCGGTGCTGTTGGAGCCGATCATGGCGGTCAAGATCATTATTCCGGAATCCTACACCGGGGATATTTCCGGCGACTTGAATCACAAGCGTGGACGCATCCTCGGGCTTTCCAGCGAAGAAGGTATGCAGGTGGTCAATGCTGAAGTACCGATGGCGGAAATGGCAAAATATGCCACCGAGATCCGCAGTATGACCGGCGGCCGCGGCTCCTTTGAAATGGAATTTGCCCGCTACGAACAAGTCCCGGGCAATGTGGCAGGCGATATTATTGCCGCACACCAGACGGAAGATGATGACGAATAAAAACCTCCTCAAGTTTGAGGAATAACCCCAAAGATATGCAGAAAACGGCGGAAAATACTCTGCCGTTTTCTGTGCGAAAAAAATAACTCTGTTCTCAATATCGGTTGATAAACAGAAAAGATATTGAGTCAGATTTTTCTCAAAACTTAAAGGGGATTTATCCATTTGTGCAACAAATGGATAAATGCCA
>JAZMZK010000112.1:0-28237 GCA_045585955.1 Victivallaceae bacterium | reverse complement strand
GGTAGATTTAGAGCAAAGATAGAAAAAGTCCTAATGACAGGGGGCTGGTAAAACTGCCCTCCTGTCAACAAAAAAATATGCTAATTACTTGACAAATCTGTTTTTACTGCTACTTTATAAAAAAGTTATGGGATAGCTGTGTGCTGCTTACGCCGTGTTTGCGGCGGATCTCCTCCTTCGCCGGTTCCTGGGTCAGAAACACCACATTGCGGAAATTGTTTTCCAGCAAATACCCCGCAGCCAGACTCCCGGCTTTACGCATATCAAACAGCACCTTGCTGGCACCCTCAAACGCCATTTCGCCATTGTAGAACTTGACAAAGATGATCTTCTTAAAGGCGTTCCTGACTTTCCACAACGCTTTATAGGGAAAATGTGCATCGCCCCGGATTATCAGCGTTTCAATGCCCGATGCAGCAAAACTCAACAGAACCTTTTCGGCTTTTTCGCAGGAAAACTCTTCCATCATCCAGCTGTACCCCAACGCCGTGGGTGCCGAACCGCTGTTTAAAAGCCGCAAAACCAGCTTGTGATAAAAATCGCTGTAAGATCGGTCGACCATGCTCAACAGCATCCCGATCTTGCCTACACTCAATGTATCGGTAAACTGGTAAACGCTTTCGCTGTTTTTCCGGACAAAGAACCCCTGCCCCCGGCGGGCATCCACCATGTTGTTGCGGCACAACAGCTCATAGACCTTATGGGCAGTTATATAGCTGATGTTTTCCGCCTGTGCCAGCTCGGCACTGGATAACAGGCGTGTACCGGGAGCCAGCTCGCCATTGACGATCTGTTTGGCCAGTTTAAGATAGATTTCCCGGTATTTTGCCATAAGATTTACTTACTCTGCGGGGCATCAAGAGCAATGCGTTTAACGGTAAAGCGGCCGAACTTGCTCAAATTATTGCCATCTTTATCCCAAAACAGATTCTGTCCTGCCCGGAAGCGGACTGCACCCAGAGCGGAATCGTTACTGCTTTCCACCAACTTTTCAGCACCCATATAAATTGCGATCACGCCGTTTTTCCGTTCGATGCGGAAAATCTCGCTCTTTTTATCGGGTTGATCCATGCGTTTTTTCAAATACTCTTTAGCTACGGCACCGCTGGCACGGGCAGAGCCTTTGATCCAGCCGTCGGTCAAACCGGCGTGAGCAATGACCGCTCCGCTGCGGGTAACGAGCTGGATATCCGCTGCCCCCATAAATGCTTTATCGGCGGGCAGTTCCCACGCCATATCCAATATGGCACTAAAATCGCCCTTGATTTCCGGGAAAGTCCGCCGGAGCATATACTGCACGCTTTTAGCTTTGGGTTCGGCTGTAAAATCCTTGAAGCCCACAATGGTCATGGCTTTTTCGTTTTTATCGTAAGCAAAACCCTTGCAGCCCATTTGCCGCACTGCCACCCAGTCGGAAGAAAAACCGTTCTTGAAATCTTCGTCAAAGACCGAAGCGGCAGCAGGAGCATCGGCACTCAAAGGTTCGGCTTTTATATCGGCAAACTCAAAACTTCCGAAGTGTGCCCCCTGCCGGGCATCGGTCTGGAACACCAGCCGGATACGCCCCAAGTCAGCCGCAGAACCTTCGCCTGCCATAACTTTGGCTCCATTGATGGATATGGTAAACAGCTTGCCCTGACGGCGGATCTTCAAATCCAAATTGCCGTCAAAAGCAAGATACTTTATGGGGAGCTTGGCTTTGCTGCCAATGATTCCGGCATAGTTTCTGCTGGCAGAACGCTCCCAGCCATCGTACAAACCGGCACTGGCCATGACTTTGTTGGCTGTATCCACTGCCTGCATATAGGCATACCCCAGAAACTGCTTGTCTTTGGTGGCGTAATTCAAGGTTGCCGAAAGCTGAAAATCCCCTTTGATGGGCGTGATCTTCTGATCTGCCGAATAGCGGGAGTATTTCCGGTTTTTGCGGGCGATCTCCACAACGCCTACAACTTTATTGTCTTCTATCTTCAAGCCCGAAGCTGAAGAACAAGGCCCCTGCTCCCACTTGCCACCCCAGGGCAAAACCCCTTCGGCACACAAAGGCAAACACATGATTGCAGCGGCACAAACACCTGAAAATACTTTATTCATAATTTAAACTCCCAACTTATTTAAATTGAATTTTACCGTAATACTCAATAAGATTATTGCCAGCAATGGGTGTAGGCGGATAGGTGGAAAGCTGAACGAACCGGAAAGTGGTATCGTAGTTGTACCTTGCGGGCAGCACTTTCCACGGCTCTTTGCCGTCAAATGGCACGCCTTTTTTTGCCAGGTCGGCAATGGGTATGGCAAGCTCAAAAGTCCAGTATTTATCCCGGTCTTCGGAGTTGTTCAAAGTGCCGTTGATCTGAATAGCCGAACGCATATTTTCCATAAAATGCACCTTGCTGCGGGAGTAGCCTAAAATCACCCCGCTGCTCTGATAGAAAAAGCTGCTCAAAGCGTTTTGCGGCGATACATATATTTCCCAATAGTACGGGCGGTTTTCCGGCTTGAGAAAGACTTCGATGGTGTCGCCATTCAAATAGCAATGGGTCTGATTGGTTTTATCCATCTGGATAATGTCTTCGTCATTTACTTTACCGGCAACATAAAAATATTTGTCATCGTAAGCAAAACGGATCCCGGCGGTTTGGAACTTATCCTGTTTCACCCGTGCCAACGCCTTGCCGTACCCCCGGAAAAATGGTATTTGAATAAGCTCCACCGCCGGAGTCTGCTGCCAGACTTTTTCCTCAAGTTTGCCGTCGATAGTGATTTTTTCCGCAACCCGTTTGGCACTTACAGGGTAATTATCGGGATCGACTTCTTTGAATTCCACGCAAGTATTGCAGCAGCACCCGGCAAGGACAACGCCCGCCAATGCTACAGAGAAAATTTCTTTTATCATAACTCAAAAAACCTTATTTTAACGGAGTATGGATCAAAACGAACTCCGACGGAGCAAGTTTCAATACATTTTTACCACTTTTCACATCCACCGTTCTGCTGGCGGCGGCAACTTTGCTGCCCGCAGGCAGATCAAGCTCAAAACTTTCAGTTTCCGGGCTGGAATAGTTGGCTATATAGATAAGAGCCTCTTTAGAAGAAGCAAACCGGGTAACGGCAACTTTATCGTTGTTGACCGCAAAATTCAAATCCACTTTTCCGCTGTGCATAAGCTCCCGGTAGCGGCCCAGAGTCTGCAACGCTTTGGCGTAGTAATAGAGCTGGCGGGGTGTACGCATTTCGTACATGCTGTATACCATTACATTGCCGCCGTTGAGGATATGTTCGTAGATCAAATGCTCCATCTTTTTGGGTGCGCAATAGCCGTATACCCCCGGTGTCACCCAGCAGGAAGTGACCCAGTTTTTCTGCAAACGCTTATACTGATCCCGCACCCGGCTGTGGTTCACATCGAACAACCCCGCCGAATAGAGTGCGGGCATAGAGAGATCCAGCACTTTCGGGTAGTTTCCATCAAAATCCCACGCATAGTGATAGGCGTGTTTGAGCAATTCAGACTGTCCGGCAAAGACATCGTACTGCCCGAATTTGGGCGTGTAGCCCGCCCCTTGACAATGAGCTTGCCGCAGTAAAGCATAAATATCGTTGCCGCACTTGAGGATGTAATCTTTTACGCTCAAGCCGGACTCTTTTACGCCTTTACCGCAGCGGTCGCACTTCAATATATTATTGATACTGCCGCCGAAAGAGCGGCCGATCAATTCAATATCCCAAATGACCATAGCCGGTTTGACCACGCTGCTGGCACGCTTCAAATCCTCCAGATGCTTCTGGAACCGCTCGCCCCGGTAGGAGATACAGAAGCCCTTGGCTCCCTTGTAGGTGCAAGGTTCCTGACCTTTCCACACAATGGCGTGCAGAGCAGATTCCACCTGAATAACATCCATGCCGTGTTCCCGTACCGTATTGGCAAACTCCCGCATGTTTTCGTCGGAAAAGCTCGCCCGGTCAGCCTTCATATACCCCCACTGATAGGGGAAGACCGGCACACCGTTGAAGCCGCAGGTTTTGTATACATTCATAAAGTCCGGCCAATCCATGGCGTAGACTTCAGGCATCCAGGTCAAGCTCACCGAAAAGGGCTGTTTGCCGGGTGTTTCGGTGGGGAACTTGAGGCTCCTGACCGGCACCGTTACCGGAGTGTAAAATTTGTCTTCGGCACGCACGGCAAAGGTGGCAGTAGCGTTTTCGGGCAACTTTTTGTTCAGCTTAAAGTAGATGGGGCCCAGATATTTACCGTTCAGCAAACGCCCCAGATTGGCTTTGTAGCCATGTTTTTTGGGGGTGATAGTCAAAGTTTTGGTGTTGTTGCTCAAAAGATTTTCGCTGACCGTAAACTGTGCCTTGAAGAGCTTGGTCTGCACCAGTTCAACTTCTTGGGGCAGAGTCATATACAATGTGTACTGCTGTTTGACCTTGCCGGTACGGTAGTCCCGAAAATAGAGTATCTGCGGAGCAAAGAAGTTATCTTCCGGCACCACCAATTCCCCGTCGTATGGAGCAAAGACCACTTCGTCCTTGCTTGCCAGATCTTTGCCGATGGCAAAACGCTGGCGGTTTTCTGCGGTATAGAGCTTTTTATTGCGTTCATCATTGCGATTTTTCCCCGCAAGCACCTGAAATTCGTCGCAATAGAACATAAAGCCTTCTGGCTTGATTATCAAGCCTACATAGCGGGCTTCCACGCCTTCGGCATCAATGGTAAATGTCCGCCACTGGTTGGTTTTTTCGTAAACCTTGAGCTTGACCGCATCTGCGGGCAGATCTTCAGCCAGTTCGCTGGTAACTTTTGCCACACAGCCGATACGGTAAAAGTTTTCGCCATCCATACTGCCGACGGCGATCACTTCCCGGGGCAGCGAAAAGCGGTACATGTAGCGGGTAAAAGTTGCCGCCCGCAAGCGGATCTTGCTCAAAACTTCCGCTTTGCCCAGGTCAACTGCCAGCGCCAGACCGTATTCGGTATCTTTGGAGCCTTTCCAATGCCATCCGGCGGTGAGTTTGTCGCTCATGGTTTCCCGACCGGAGTAGCTCTGACGCAGTTCGTCAAAGTATTCGTTGGCAAAGTTTTTACCGGCATCGGGGGGCAGATTGATCTTGCCGTCAGTAAGTTTGGTGCAATCGGGGTCGGTAGGTTTATCGGGGGCAACAGCATAAATAACTTTTTTGCCCAGCGCCAAGTTAGCCGGTTCAGCTGCAATCAGCGAAAAAAGGCAAAAACTTCCCAGCAGAACAAAAAGCATCTTCATAGCAACCAACCTCATTCAACCGTGGGGTTGAAAAGTTTATTCAAATCGCCGCCGGGCTGGACAGTTTCCACATGGAAGTCGGCAAATAACATGTTCGTTGCTTTATTGTGCCAGGTACCGACTTCACATCCGCTTGCATATTTACCACCGCTTACATAAATCCGATAACCGATCGACGGCGGTGTTTTATTGGCATTGCTGATTGCGGCATCGGCAGTTATTACTTTAGCTGCTGGATTTTTCAGTGCAGCTTCATTCATTACACTTGCAGTTGTGTATTGGTTATCGCCAAAAAACACGCTTTGTGCATAATTGAAATTATAACGGCGGACATTGCTGCTGAAGTTATCGTATCTGCCTTCGTTGGAAGGACAGAGCAAAATACTCTGCAAATTGGTATTTTGCGAAATAACTTGCGTAAGATAGCCCGGGATAGCTTTATTGTCGAACCAGACAATACGCCCAGCCCGGTTGGCAGTTGCACTGGCATAGAACCCAGCATTATCATCCAAATAAAGGCGGTGTGCCATACCTATTTGCTTGAGGTTGGCTGTGCAGTTGCTGCTTTTGGCGCGCTCGCGGGCGGCGGACAGTGCGGGCAGAAGCATCGCCGCAAGTATGGCGATGATGGCAATTACTACAAGAAGTTCAATAAGAGTAAAGCACATGCTGTGCTTTACTCTCCCATGGGAGAGTTTTTCTGTCATGATCAGAGATCCTTATTTTGATTAAAAATCCGAGTAAATATATATTTGCTTTTTCAAGTATATACTTAAGTATACACACAAAAAAAACCTTTGTCAAGGTTCAACAAAGGTTTTTTTAAAGTTTTTTTAAGAAAAAGCAGCTTTTTTTTACAGTGCCTTACCATTAAGATAAGTTACGCCCTCTTTTAGCCAGTTGGTTCCATAAATATCTTTTTTGGCACCCCAGATCTGCATTTGGGCGTTGCCGCTGTAAAAACCTACATTGCATTGATCCATATCTTTAGTGCTGTAACTGTCGCTGCAAGATCCTCCGCCATGGCGCAATCCCATATAGGTTGTTACCACATAGTTGTTGGTATGATCATTTTTTCTGCCGTTATCCATAAAGACCGGTACTTTAGAGGGTTCGACCATCATGGATTCATACACCGGCTTATAAGTCCAGCCGCCGGATTTATTAGCTCCGCCCAGATATGCGTTAAATGCATATTGTGAATAAGTCCAGCCATCGGCAGTATCTGCGGCAAAACCCAAAGCTTCAGCGGGGCAGCGGAACGCCTGCCAGTTCTGACTGTCGGTATTGCCCCGGGTCTTGATCGTGCCGGTACCGTAAACATATTCGTGGATGGTGAAGCCCCACCAGGTGCCGGATTCCCCGGAAATAGTCGAAGGCCTCAAACAGCCGTTCCAATCGGCAGCGTACTGCTGCTGTGCCAGCAAAAGCTGTTTCATATTAGACAGACAGGCGGCATTTTTTGCACTCAACCGGGATGCGGAAAGTGCCGGTAAAAGCATCGCCGCAAGTATGGCGATGATGGCAATTACTACAAGTAGTTCAATAAGAGTAAAGCACAGCATGTGCTTTACTCTCCCATGGGAGAGTTTTTCTGTCATGACCAGAGCCCCTTATTTTGATTAAAAATCCAGTGCAAATAGCTTTTTCAAGTACATACTTAAGTATACACACAAAAAAACCTTTGTCAAGGTTCAACAAAGGTTTTTTTGAGTTTTTTTGCAGAAAAATCAGAATTTTTACAGTGCTGTGCCATTAAGACAGGTTACGCCCGCTTTTAACCAGTTGGTTCCGTAAATATCTTTACCGGCTTCCCCAACCTGCATTTGAGCGTTCCCGCTGCAAAAACCAACATTGCATTGATCCATATCTTTAGTGTTGTATTTGTCGCTGCAAGAGCCGCCGGGGGAGCAACCCTATACAGGTTGTTACCCAAACTCAAAATTTTGCAACCCTTCAGTATTATATTGTTTAAGCTAAAATTCCACCAAAGAACGAGTTGTGATCGGCTGAAAAAAGCTTAATAAACCAGCATTCTGCTTTTTGCTCAAAACAAATCTTTGAGCAATGCAAAAAGCAAGTGTTGTGCAGCACACTTTTGCCGACAGCAATATCATATCTGTCGCTCAATGATGTGCCCCCCAAAAAAACGACATCAACAGCTTTGCAACATCCCCTTTTGGCATTTTACTGTTTTAATTCTTAAATTCGATCGGCGGTTCTGACATACCGATTCGGTAACTCATGGAGTTTGCATCGTTGCGGGTAATGCAAAGCACATACTCTTCGCCAGCTGCGACATCGAAGGTACACCGCCAGGTTTTCTGCCCCAGATAATTTTCATATTGGGAAATTTCGCCCTCCTCAATCACCCGGCCATCCTTATCCATCAGCTTAACCGTATCCCCGATTACACTGGCATTATCCCATTCATTACTGGAAATATAAACAGTTTCATCTTCTGCGGCAGTAAATCTGATGCAGTCGGTTTGATCCTGAAAATCCAAGCCTGAAAATCCAGATGCATTCCCCAGCCAGCCGTTATAAGCACTATCAACATCCTCCCATATATTTGCCGTTTCGGCAGAATAGTCGATGACTTCAAGCACTGCGCCCCGGAAATATTCGCTGGTTTGCCCCAGATTTACACCTGTTACCCTCGAATTGGCGATCACCCCGCTGATTTGCTGCATGACAATATTATTGCCATAGACAACCCCTTTGCCGCCAATACTGCTTAACGCACACCCCCAACCGTCATCGCCGATACCATCATGGATCACCAATTCACCGTTGACGGTAAGTTTATCTTCAGATTGCAAGACCAAATTATCGATCACCAACACCGCATTTTCAGCAACGGTAAATGTTTCTTTGCAGTTGCTGGTGCCCAAATACAACTCGGCACTATTGAGTCCGGATTTGACCTTGACACTCTTGAATCCACTTGTACTGCCGAAGTAAGAGTTTTCCAGCGTAAGTGATCCGACCACCTGCTGTTCTACAACTTTGTAATCACGATCGGAACCAAGTTTCTGCATTGTTTCATTGCCGCCGACAAGCGCCCCATAGAGTGATGAATTTTTGAGTGACACATTAGCATAACCGGTAACACCATCGGTCACAGTCACATCATTCAAGGTCAATTTACCTACAGATACTGTTTCCAAAGTTCCGGAAGTCACATTATTTTTAAACTCTTCGGTAAAGGTCATATCAGAGCCGACAATAGAAGTAACCGTAACTTTTTTTACTGCATCACCTTCATTGTAACCACTGATCGATACATTTTTGTAACCGATGATCTGACCATAAATGTAATCAACATCTTTATCAAAGTTTTTATCCAGCTTGATCGTTACTGACCCGGTGGATTTGTTTACTATATCTTTCTTATAACTATCCCAGTTTTCCGAATCTTCACTGGTTTCGATCTTGTTGGCGGTATATTCTGCGTAATCGTTCCAACTGAAGGAATATTTGCCGGAGCTGGAATAGTTGCCGACATGTTCTATATTATGACCAACTGTCGTATTGGTCAGCGTTACCTTGGAAAAACCTTTAAGCGGCATATAAACAATCGAATTTTCCGCCTTAAAAGTACCGGCAGATTTGTTTGACTGCTTTTCAGTAAGCTCCAAACTTATCTTGCCATCTTCGGCTGTGGTGTAAACACCGGTGCTTTCAGATTTTTTATTGACACTGGCTTGGAATCCATACGGCAAATCCCTTCCGCCCCAAACCATCGAATCCTTGATCGTCACATTTTTATAACCGCCGATAACACCGGTAACGATGGCATCAGTCAATTTAACACTGCCGTTTGCCGATTCAGTATCCTTGAGCATCAATTTGCCGTTCAATGAAGTTTTGCTGTTTCCGTCGCTGCCAATAGTGCCGATAACCCGGGTATCCTTGACTGTTTCAGTAACATCGCTTTCCTTGTAGATGCAGCCGTTGACCGCAAATTTGATATCTTTATCTTCATCTTTTTTGTTATTGAAACCACTGACTGCAACACTCTTGTAACCCAAAATACTGGAGCAGTAATAATTTTTGGAGCTTTCCGCATCCTTATCCAGCTTGATCGTTACCGATCCGGCGGCAGCTTTCTTACCGGTATAATCGTAAGAGATCTCCTGCACAGCACTATCCGTCTGCCAATTTTCTTTTTTGAACACATTAGCATCTGCGGACTGATAAACTGTTTTTTCCGAAATATTCCAGGCATCTTTCACATTATTCATCGCCTTGATATCCCCGGCAGAAGAATTGGTCATCCTGACCGTGCTGTAACCCACGGCATCGGCAGCGGTAAACTCATCATTTTTCTCAGCACCGATCATTGATTCATCAATCGTAAGAGAGCCATTGAAAGACTGGGTAACGGTACAGTTTTCCGTAAGCGTTGCCACACCTTTTTTGTTGGTTTTGCAGCTTTTTTTATCAGTTTCAGTGATTTGATCAAAGCGGCTGATTCCGTTGACCATGGAGTCATCGGTCACTGTTACTTTTTTGTAATTATTGATCGAACCGCCTACCGTTGAGTCATTGACCTTTACCGAACCATCGTCGCCGGCAATTTGTTTGACCGTCAATGTGCCGCTGACAGAAGTTTCCCCCCACTTGACATTATCGGTTACAGATACCCAAACAAAAGAACCGGGCTTGGTTTCAAATTTGTACCCGGTAAAAACACCATCGGTATAAATTGCGGTATACTGCTGATCATTGACAACACCAATGATATTGCCGTCGACCCGGGCATCGTCAATGGTCACTTTGCTGTACCCAAGTATATCATTCAGCACCGCAGCATCGTCTTTGACCGTTACCGAACCGTTGGTGCGATTCCGGCTGGAAACCGGAATATCTTTTTTGTAATTGACAGTGTAGTTTTCCGACTCAACCTTGCCGACAATGGCGTTATCGCCAGCTATGTTGACTGTTTTGTAACCGGAAATGGTTGTAACTTTGGAGTTTGCCCCGACCTTGATCGTTCCGGCAGAGAGCATTTTATCATAAGTTTTGGCAGTTTTTTTGCTCCCCGCAGCAAAAGTATCAGCATTGGCACCGGCAAGCTCCACTCTGTTGAAATTGCTGAAAACAACTTCTGACGCATCGCCGCCGCTGACATCAGCTGTGATCTTGAGCGAACCGGTCAACTTGCCGTTTTCGTCAGAAAGGATCGAAACTTTGCCTGCCGGGAACAATACTCTGCTGGTGATTTCTTTATCCAGAAACACCAGTTCGTTTACCAAATTACCATCCTTGTCAGTTTTATTCCATTCAACAGCGCTGCTGTATGCCGCTGCCATTGAGTTAAATGCATTGGTATTGAAAGTCAAACTGATATCGCCGCGTTTTTTGCCATTGATCTTCTCATCAAATTTATCATCAACAAAATAATAAGCCATATTTCAACCTCTGTTTATTTTTTCACTGTATAGTATTGAGAGTAAAATACCCCGCCAAAGGCTATTTGTCAAATATAAAACACTCTTTATTAAAGTTATTTGCAATTTTTTATCCGGGGCAGCTGGTATTTGAGCCAAGCGTAATAAGTATCGCCCATCTGCCGGTATCCGGCGGGAGCGGGGTGTACGCCGTTGTTCTGCTTGAGATAAAAGCGGTTTTCGTTGCGGGCATTCACGGCGGCGTTCCGGGCGGGGAAGTTGTTCTCGCAGTCCAGATTGGTGTTGGCGGGGATCATCACGACATTTTTATCGCTGTAATCAGCAAAGTGTTTGTTCATTGCCTGATTGAGCCGGAAACTGTTGCGGTAGTAGCCCCATGCAGTCTGATTGCATTTGTAGTTGTAGCCGAAAGCATCCTGATTGGCTCCGGCAGTAACGAATCCCACCCCGATCAGAGCGTGGGGAGCCTCTTTGCGGAATGCGGAAATAAGTTTGTCAGCATTGGCAAGAATTCCGGCAATGTTTTTTTCCAGATTTTCCGCCGTGCTGTTGAATACATCATTTACCCCCAGCTGGAAAGTGATAACATCGGGTGTTTTGCCATTATTGTATTTTGCCAGATATTTCTTAAAACTGAACTCCACACCTTTGCCGTCAGCTTTTGGAAAAAGGAATTTACTGCTGGCAGCGTAGGCATAGCGGGCCTTGGGGTCGGGTTTGGGGTTGTATTTGGTCAGAAAGGTGTTCCAGCGCCAGCCGCCGTAACCCTCGTGAGCCACCCCGCCGGCTTTGACCTTTCGCCCGGAACCGGCGTGCGAACCTGTCATCTGCAATTCCGGAGCCTTGCTCATGGAGCAAAGATCGTGGAGCCGCTGGGGGTAGAATGTGGCATTGGTCAAGCTGTCGCCCACCATCAGGATAGTGACGGACTTTCCAACTCCGGCATCGGCTTTACTGACATGCACAGTCGTAAAATCTTCTGCCACCAGTTCTTCGCGGCAATTATAGACTTTAAGCGTAAGTTTATAGCTCTTTCCGCCATCAGCCTTGCCGGGGACAAAAGTCCACCGCTTGACTTCCTGTTTGCCCGCCTTGCAAGTTACATCAAAAACAAAGTTGGCATGATTAACTGCCAGAAAGACATTCTTGAAATAGATGTTGCACTCTTCGCCCTCCACAGCGTAAATATCTTTGGGTATAAAGATATTTTTCTGCATGCAAAGCTCCTTTTTGACCTGCACAGGTCTATTTGCCGGAGCTTTTTCCGCAAAAGTTCCACAACCAGTCAACAACACAGCCACTCCGGCAGAAATGCCGCCTAACATCAACAACTTTTTCATTGTTCAACCTTTCTGTTTTAAACTTTTCTTAAAAACTATAACCGTTATTTCCGAATCATGACCCAGCCGGTAGGGGAAACCTTTCCAGATGGATGAACCGTTGCTTACATAAAGCTGCATGGCTTTGACTTTATATGCTCCGGAGATAAAATTTTCGTTGAATCTGCCCACCAGCTGGTCAAAACCCCAAATCATTCCGCCGTGGGTGTGTCCGGAAAGCTGAAGCTGAACACCCTTTGCCGCTGCGTCCACCCCATGCCCGGGTCTGTGTGCCAGAAGCACGGTAAAATCCCCCTTGCCGATACCCTTCAACGCCTTATCCAAATCGGGTATTTGAGCTTTATTTTTAAAGCGTTTGGCGGCGGGGTCGGTGATTCCGGCGAGGTGGAATTTTTCTTGGACTTGCACATTTTCGTTAAGCAGCATTTTTATATTGCATTTGCTCAAAAACTCCGCCCAGCCTTTGCCTGAAAAGTATTCATGGTTGCCCATGATACCGTAAACGCCGTCGGGGGCAGTAAGCTCGCTTAACACCTTGACCGTTTTGCCCTGCCGGGCAACGGTGCCGTCGACCACATCGCCCAATATAACAATGATATTGCTCTGCAAAGCGTTGGCTTGAGCGACCAGTGCCCGGACGGTTTCCGGCGTGGATGTGTTGTCAATATGCAAATCTGCCAGAACCGTCATGCGGTAATTTTCTGCCGCCGGAGGCAGATCGGGAAAAGCCAATTCCACTTCTTTCACTGCCGGGGCACGCAAAGCGTTATACATAGCCCAAGAACAAAGCCCAACGGCAATCAGCAGCAAAACTGCATTAACCACATTAGTAATTTTGCAAAGTTTTTCGGGGTAAGCTGTTTTTTTGCCAAGGTAATAGATCCGTGCAGCCAGAGTTGCCGCCGCCGGGATCAGCAAAAGAAAGAAGCTGAAAAATACCACCCCGTAGAACCACGCCGCCGTTAAAATCACCCACCCCGGCAGATCAGGAGCAAAGTAATTATCGCCGCCGAAGAAAAAGATGATCTCCGGCTTGAACGCCGCAACCATGATCGGCAAGATCAGGGCAAGTTTCCAATATTTGTTGATTTTTAGCGGCAAAAGCAGTTGAAAACTCAACAGCAAAGTCGCCAGTAAAGCAAAAGGCAGCATAAAACCCTTCCGGAAAATGTTCAATAAAGTTGTTATTGTAATATAATATCAGTGTCCCAAAATTTGTGAAACTGAAGTGTTGAATCATATCATCTGCGATTATAAATATACCACACATAATATAACTAAAGGCTGAAAAAAATGCAAATATTGTTGTAAAAAAGTGTTTGCGGCTGTATTTTAAACAACACATTGAAGTTGAAAGGTGTTATGGAGTTATGAAATATATTGTAAAATCGCTGTTGCTGCTGGTGCTGACCATTGTGCTTGCGGGGTGCGGCAAAGAGGAAAAACCCCGTTTGATAATGGTCACCAATGCAGAGTTTCCGCCCTATGAATACATGGTCAGCCAGAAAATCGACGGCATCGACCCGGCGATCATCCGCCATGTTGCCGGAGAGCTGGGCTATGAGCTGATAATTCAAAATATGGCATTTGATTCAGTCATTGCCGCCGTGCAAAGCGGTAAAGGCGATGTGGCGGCTTCGGGCATCACTGTAACCGAAGAGCGGAAAAAGCGGGTAAACTTCACCATACCTTATGTGGTGGCACAGCAGTTGATAATTTTGCCGAAAAATTCCCCGGTAAGCAAAATCGGAGATTTGAAAAAACTCCGCATCGGCGTCCAGCACGGAACCACCGGCGATATGTATGTAGCCAAAAACCTCCGGGAGCCGGAACGCTATGCCAACGGTGCATTGGCAGTAGCCGCTCTGGCAGCAGGCAAGCTCGATGCAGTAGTTATAGATCAGGAACCGGCAGAAGTGTTCATAAAACAGGTTCCCGGTCTGAAAATTTTTCCGGAGCCGCTGACCCGGGAAGAATACGCTTTTGCCATCAACAAAAAATCCCCGGAACTGCTGGCACAATTCAACAGAGTTCTGCTGCAAATGCAGGAAGACGGCTCGCTGAAAAATATTATTGAACATTACCGGGAACTCAACAGCAAAAAATCCGCTGCCGATATTGCTCACGGCGAAAATTTTATCAGCAGACTTCAGGCATCTTTTTACATAAATTTCATAAAAGACCAGCGTTACATCTACCTTGTAAAAGGCTTCGGCACCACCATTTACATAACCGTTGCGGCGTTGTTCATCGGGTTGATCATCGGTTTTGCCGTGGCAGTTATCCGCAGCACCGCAGACCAGACCGGCAAATTCAAACTTTTGAACTGGCTCTGCAAATTTTATTTGACCGTGATCCGGGGTACACCGGTGGTGGTGCAGCTGTTGATAATCTACTTTGTGATCTTCGGCACGGTGGATGTGGATAAAGTATTGGTGGCAGTGATCGCTTTCGGGATCAATTCGGGAGCTTATGTAGCTGAAATCATCCGCGGCGGTATCATGTCCATCGACCGCGGGCAGATGGAAGCGGGCCGCAGTCTGGGGCTTTCTTACGCTCAAACCATGGAACAGGTCATCTTGCCCCAAGCGTTCAAAAATGTGCTGCCGGCTCTGGGCAACGAGTTTATTGTTTTGCTTAAAGAAACCAGTGTGGCAGGCTACATTGCTTTGCAGGATCTGACCAAAGCCGGGGATATCATCCGCAGTCAGACCTATGACGCATTTCTGCCGCTGATAGCCGTGGCGTTGATTTATTTAGTTGTAGTTATGTTGTTGAGTTCGCTTTTGACAAGTCTGGAAAAGAGGTTGAAGAAAAATGAGTGAAGTTGTTTTTGAAATAAATGATCTGGTCAAAATATTCGGCTCCCTCCGGGCAGTCAATGGAGCTTCCACGGTTATCAATAAAGGCGAAGCGGTCTTTATCGTGGGGCCCTCCGGTTCCGGCAAAAGCACTTTTTTACGCTGTTTGAATCTGCTGGAAACTTTTGACGGTGGCGAAATCAAGTTCAAGGGCAGGAGCATAAATTGTAAAACCATGAACATAAACAAATACCGCCAGCAGGTGGGGATGGTTTTCCAGCACTTTAACTTGTTTGCCAATCTCACTATCAAAGAAAATATCACCCTTGCCCCGGTCAAGACCAAACGCCTGACCGCCGCCGAGGCTTCGGAAAAAGCCGATGCCTTGCTCAAACGCATTGGCTTGTACGACAAGCGGGATTCCTACCCTGCCCAGCTCTCCGGCGGGCAGAAGCAGCGCATCGCCATCATCCGGGCACTGGCAATGAATCCGGATGTACTGCTCTTTGACGAACCCACATCCGCACTTGACCCGGAAATGGTGGGCGAGGTTCTGGCTTTGATGAAAGAGCTGGCTGCCGAAGGTATGACCATGGTGGTGGTAACGCACGAAATCGGCTTTGCCGCCGAAGTTGCCGACCGGGTGATTTTTATGGATCACGGCAGGATCGCCGCAGACGGAACGCCGGAAAGCGTGATCAAAAATCCCGCCAACGACCGGATCAAAGAATTTTTCTCCAAAGTTCTGTAAAAAAAATCAATAAGTGTTTGACAAACTCTGTTACCTGTAATACATTAAGCTCAACAGCCCCTAACAAACCAATCAGGAAGTTAATTTATGCTCAACAAAGTAAGAACAGTCAGCTACACCTTGCCGTGGGATAACGCTCCGGTGGATATTTCTTTTGTTTTTGAAAATGAAAAACCTGCCGGTATACACGGCTTTGTTACTCAAAAAGAGGATAAATTTGTTTTTGAAGACGGCACCGCTGCCCGCTTCTGGGGTACCAACTTCAACAGTGCCGCTAACTTCCCCAGCCACGAATACAGCGATATGGTCGCTAAAAGGCTGGCAAAGTTCGGTTTGAATCTGGTGCGTTTTCATCAGATGGATGGCGACTGGTCAACGCCCAACATTTTCCAGTTCACCAAAGGCAAGCGGCTCAACGACACCATGAGCCTTGATCCCGAAAGCATGGATCGGCTGGACTATCTGATCTACGCTTTGAAAAAAGAGGGTATCTATGTATATATGGATATGCTCACCTACCGCAGATTCCGTACCGGCGACGGTGCCCGCTCTCCGGAAGATCTTGCCGACGGTGCCCGCCCGGCATCCAACTTCGACCCGGTGCTGATCCAGCGGCAGAAGGAGTTCTGTTCCCAGATCTGGGAGCGTTACAACCCATACACCAAGCTCAAATACTGCGATGACCCGGTCTTTGCCATGATGGAGATCGTCAACGAAAACGAGTTGTTGAGCAACTATTCCTGCAAATTCCTCACCGAACCCTACCGTACCGAGCTGGAAAATATGTATCAGGAGTGGCGGCAGCAAAAAGGTCTGGCACCGGAAACGACCCCGGTGGATCTTGCCAGCGAAAGCAATACCGAACTTATGCGTTTTAAAATGGAAGTGCAGACCCGGTATTTTGAAGATATGTACAGCTATCTGCGGAAAATCGGCGTCAAAATCCCCATTGCCGGAACCACCTGGAAGTTCGGTTTTGCCGCCAGTCAGCAGTCGCAGACCAAAATGGACTTTATGGATGTGCACCCATATCACTACAACTGGGGCTGGAAGCCGGAAATGAAGCTGGTGGACAACCGCAGTATGCTGGCACACTTTGACCCGTGGTACAATGCCGGATCGTTCATGCGCCTTGCCAATAAACCATTCTTTATTTCGGAGTGGGATGTACCGTGGCCCAATCCGTGGCGGGCGGAGTGTGTACTTAACTTGGCGGCAGTATCCGCTTTGCAGGGCTGGGGCGGCACCGCCATACACACTTACCGTTACGACTGCCGCCCCAATGTGGATATGATCGCCGAACCCATCACCGGCGATGCGCTGGCAGGAGTACCCTACCGCAGCGGGGTATTTGATACTTTTAACGATCCGGCAAAGTTCGGTTTGTTCTATCATGCGGCACTGATCATGCGGCGGGGCGACGTGGCAGAGTCAAAGCGTTTTCTGGCAGTGCCTTACAAGGGGATCATGGCATCCGACCGCAATGCGGAACTGCCCGACGGCCAAGATCACATCCTCTGTCAGGATGACTTCCCGGCTTTGGATGGTGCTGCCGAAGTGGTCAAGATCGGCACCCTGCCCGAAGGCGTGGCTAAACCCGACCACGCCGAACTGCATGACGGCAATGAGCGTATTGTACCCGGCGACGCCGTGGAATTCGTTTCCGAAAGCGGTGAACTCTACCGCAACAGCGCCAAAAAACTCGCTTACATTGATACAGCTCGTACTAAAGCCGCTTACGGATTTTTGGGTACCGCCGGCGAAATCAAGCTCAAAAATCTCAAGATCAAGTGCGAAAATCCCTTTGCGGTGATCGCTCTTTCCAGCTTGACCGATGCTCCGCTGACTGAATCGGACAACATTCTGCTGACCGCTGTGGGTCGTGCCGACAACACCGATACAGTTTACAACAACGAAGGCACTGTACAGTACAGCAAAGGTCACGGTCCGGTACAGGCGGAAGTGATCGCCGCAGATATTGAACTGGAAAGCACCCAAACCGGATTCCATGTGGAAGCCATCACCTCCCACGGTATGCACATCGGGCGTACCGAAGTAACGGAAAAAGACGGAAAAGTATCTTTCCATATCGGCGGAACTTTTGCCTCCATCTACTACCTGATACAGAAGATGTGATTGCTCTGCTGAAGGGTTCAGCGAGGTGAAAAAAATGATGGTTTTACTGAGAATTCTGGCAGTGATTTTTGCGGCAGTAAGTCTTGGTGCCTGCACTAAAAACAGCACCCCCACTGTTCCGGCAGCAAAAACCGGCGGTGTGCTTGTTGATGTGCGCAGTGCCGAAGAGTACAATTCCGGCCATTTGCAGGGGGCGATCAACTTGCCCCATGATGAAATAGCCGGAAAAATCAGCTCGTTTGTTCCGGAAAAATCCACTAATATAAAACTCTATTGCCGCAGCGGCAGAAGAGTAAAAATCGCCATGGAAGCGTTGCAGAAGCAAGGCTACAAAAATCTGGAAAATTTCGGCGGAATAGACGAAGCCAGGAAAAAACTTGCGTTGCCAATAATCCAATAAAAAAGCAGATATTTCTGCTGTAAGCATTGTATTGATCAAACATAAATATAGAAAGGTTTTTATGCGGTTATTTTTAACATTCAGTCTGTTGTCGGCAATGATTTTCACTCTCCCGGCAGAGGTTTTGCTCCACGAAACTTTTGATGATGCCAAAAGTTTGAAAAAATATCTGCACTGGACGCCCTCCGGCTCCGGCGGAAGATTTGACTTTGATGCCCAAGAAGGCAAGAGCAAACCCGGTTGCGGATACTTTTCTGTAAGTATGCGGGCAGCGTTAGCATACCGTTTGCGGAAACTTGATCCATCTGGCGGCGTTTACCGTTTCAGCTGTTATGTAAAAAGCGATACTCCCGGCATGGGCACGGTTATTATGAAGATGTTCCCTACCATCAACCGCCGGGGCGAAGTTGTCCCAATTTCGTCAGCCAGTCTGCCGCTGCTGGTAACCAGAGATTGGATCTATCACGAAACATACCTTGCCGTCCCCCCTCAAGGCAAATATCAGGCAGGCAAAGGCTTGGGCTTCATGGTTCAGGCAGTGCTGCAAAACTTTTCCGGCAAACTTTTTATTGATGACTACAAAGTTGAAAAGGTCGCTGGCTACGGAATTTGGCAGGAAAATTTCAGCAATAAATCCACTGCCGAAAGCTGGGGGCTCTCCGGCCGCTCCAACGGTATTGAAGGCGTTGCTGAAATGAAGTACATTGACAATGGTTTTGTCGATCCCGGTGCGTGGCAGATCACTTGGAAAAGCGGCAAGTCCGGCTATGGTATATCGCCCAAAAAGCCGTTGCAAGTCAAGGATTTCGGTGCAGGTGATTACACTTTGGATGCGGCGATTTGCTCCACTGCCGGAGCCGCAGCAGTTATGGCGGTGGATGTTTATGATGCTTCCGGCAAGGTGATCGAAAGTTTTACCGGCGAACCGGTGGCGGTCAATGGTGATTACAAGATCGTTTCTCTGCCTTTTACATTGAGTAAAGATGCGGTATCTTTCAGCCCGGTGGTGGTCAACTCCGGCAAAGGCACTGTCAAGTTCGACAACCTCGTGATCCGTAAAGCCGACGGTGCGGAAAAAGCGCTGCTTGAGCGTACCCGTAAAGCTCCGTTGTGGAGTATTGTTTATCCTTTTGATTTTTACAGTTATATCGACCGGGAAAAACCAAACATCAAGCTCCTTGCCGGGCGCACCAGCTATATCAAACTCATGCTCGCCGGCGATAAAACCCTTAAAGGCGATACAATAATAGATGTGACCTTGCCAATTGAGCTGGAAGTCCTTTCCGCCCAGTTTTCGACCTATGGCCCGGAAAAGTCCTTCAAAGTATTGCCGCAAACCGATAAAAACAGCAAGACCTACCGCTTTGTCAATCCCTATAACTGGGCTCGCTATATGATGCGCAACAACCCCAACTACTACTCCGGCTTGCAGATAATCGTGCGTGTTGCCGATAAAGTTGGCAAGGTTGCGCCCATGAAAACCAATATGCGCATAGGCTCGGTGCAGGGCGAAAAGCGGGTACTGCCGGTTGAACTTGTCAAGCCGGAACCGGAGGCAGAATACATGCCCGAATTCCGCATCGGCGGCTGGGGCGGCGGCAGCGGACTTGTCTGCAATGCCCAAGCCCGTAAAGAGCTGTTGACCAGCATGGTCAAATCCGGTTTGACCTTTGGAGCTATCCACGAAAATCAGCGGGCGTTTGCCGAAGATGCCAAAAAACTCGGCTTTATGCCGGGCGTACTCATCCATTCACCGGACTACGCCAACCTTTACAAAAATCAGGGCATAACCGACTACCCGTGCCGTACTCTCAACGACGGCAGAGTCGATAAAGGTCATGTGGCTCTGGGAGCTGCTTTGTACGACAGCAAATATCAGCAAGCCTACAAAAAATATCTCAAAAAAGCGTTGAGCATACTGCCTGAAAAGGGCAACTGCATGGTGGAAATCGATATCGAGTTCTGGGGCACCGGTCAGAGCCATATTTCCTGTTTCCACCCCTCAACCATTGAAGCGTTCCGCAAATGGGCAAAGCTGGATGCAAGTATTGAGCTCAACAGTCAAATCATCCGCAGCAAATACATGCAAAAGTGGTCGATGTTCCGGCGGAATTTTACCGTTGAAATGCTCAAGTATGTAAAAAATCTGGTACACGAACTGCGTAAGGATTGCGAATTTGTCGCCTACGATTACACCTTGAATCTGGATGGTACTGAACCGGCATTTGCCAAAACGGTTCCCACCGTGGCAATGGATTACGACAAAGCCGATGCCATTGACGCCCATCAGGTAAGTTATTACAACTACGAAGGCGTGGTCTTCCTTGATCACGCCGACAATGATGCGAAAAACTTCAGCAAACCGGTTTGGGGCGTACCTTATATCTGCGAAGCACTGCCCAGCGTGCAGATGCCCGGGTGGAGTTACCACCACCCCAGCCGAGAAGAAGTGCGTATGGAAGTGTTGGGTGCTGCCGCCAGCGGACTTAAAGGTTTTGCCTACTTTACCGGCAAAGCCTACGATGCAACAAGGCTCAACGCCATAAATTCCGGGTTGAATGCCGTTGCAAAATATAAAGATTACTATTTCAAAGGCAAGCGTGCCGATGAAAAAGTCAAACTCTCCGGCATGACCAACAATATGCGTTACCGGGTGCATGAGTATAAAGGCAAAAAACTGGTGACGATTTTCAACTGCGGCAAAACAGCCCGGAGTATTACCCTGCCCGATGGCAAAACTGTTACTGTAAAAAGCATGGATTTTGTGCAGAAAATAATCTGAAAAAGGAGTGTTGAGTTATGAGAAAGCGTTTCACCTTGATCGAGCTTCTGGTAAAAAGATCACATCTTTGCTGTGATCATGCTGATGGCAACAAAGATGGGTCTTCACCTGTCCATGGACAGGTGAAGCAGTACTGCTTCACCTTAATAGAACTTCTGGTAGTTATTGCCATTATTGCAATTTTAGCTGCCATGCTGCTGCCCGCATTGTCCGCAGCCCGGGAACGGGCCCGTGCCGCCAACTGTATATCCAAACTCAAACAGCTTGGTTTGGCTATGCAGCTTTATGCCAACGATTACAACAGTTACATTCCTCCAATGCCCAGCGGAACGGGTTCGGTTTACACCATAAACCACTCCTATGCGACCAACAACTCAACATCGCCGTTTGTTCATATTCAAACGCTGGGTTATTTGGGTGAAGTCCCCAGCGGCCGAACGGCATTGGCGGCATTCTGCGAAAAGAATTTCAAGTGTCCCAGTGACAGTGAGCATTTCAGACCCTATCCCGGCACATACTCTGACTATCAGCGTTATATAAGCTATATCTACTGGGTGGGTGCGGGTTCCGCCGGCAACAAATTCCCGCCCCGGCTGATCATCGGCAGAGATGATCCGGGGGTGGCGATCCTGGCGGATCTCTGTTTGAAAGTTCATCCGGATTCAGCAAATATACAGGATTCCGTGGCACATGTATCTATCGTCAACATTATTTATCTGGGCGGACATTCCGGTACCCGACCGGCTAAAAAAGGCGAAAGCAGCTCCGATAAATTTCAAGGGGCGATCTATTGCGATGAATATAAGATGGATTGATGGGAAATAGTCTTCAGGAAGAGTGATCGATATGAATAAAGAACCTGTCAATGTAGAAAAAACTTACACTGCCGGAACATTGACTTACACTAAAAGCACAATGTTTCTGGCAATGGCTTTGGTGCTGCTGGGAGTATTTACTTACTCATTGGCAGTGGCATTTGTGCCCAAGATCATACCGCTGCGGCTCAAGGATCTGGGGTGCAGCAATACTTTGCTGGTCTTTATTATGAGTACCTTGGGGCAAGTGCTGAATATGACCATCTGCCCGTGGGTGAGTTTTAAAAGTGACCGCTACCGTTCCCAACGCTGGGGCAGAAGGTTCCCTTTTATATTCTACACGATGCCCATGATGTGTACATCGTGGCTGCTCTTTGCTTTTGTTGACAGCGAAAGTGCCTTACTGGTCAAAGCTCTTGCCCCGTGGGCAGAGATCGCTCCGGCGACCATGACCATTATATTGCTGGCGATCATTGTGGTGATCTACCAGTTCTTCCTGATGTTTGTGGGTTCGGTGATCTATTACATATATAACGACATCATACCGCCTCAATTCCTGACCCGTTTTATGGGGGCTGTGCAGATAACCGGCACGCTGGCAGTGGCGTTCTTCAACTTCTTTATTTTCGGGCAGTCGCTGACCAACTACCGCTGGGTGTTCATCGGCATAACCGTTGCTTACGCTGTGGGCATGAGTTTGATGTGCCTTTTAGTAAAAGAACCCCGTTTTCCGGAGCCGGATGCCAACGAAAAACGCCAAAGCAAAGGCATCCGGGCAATGCTGACTTTTATGCAAGAGAGCTTTTCCCACCGCTTTTACTGGTACGCATTCTGCGGCAACGCCGCTGTGGCAGTCGCCGGGGCAACGGCGATTTTCAATGTGTTTTATCAGAAAGATATGGGCATGAGTTTAAGCCAGATCGGTAATTTGAACGGCTGGACAAGCCTGATCGGTACGGGGTTGGTTTTTGCTATCGCTGTTTTGGGTACGCCTTTTATCGACCGCTGGCACCCGGTACGGATAAGTGTATTTTGTCTGCTTTTCGGACAAATGGGTACTTTGCTGGATTGCAAGTGGATCTTTTTTACGCCGCCGGTGGAGGTATTTTTCTGGGGGACATTGATGATTTCGCAAGTAACATTCCTGCTCCGGTTCCGGGCAATATCCAACATGCCGGCACTGATGCGGCTCTACCCCAAAAGCCGTTTCGGGCAATTCTGTTCAGCGGGGGCAATGTTCCGCAGTTTGATGGTACTGCTGTTCAGTCTGGTGCTGGGCGTATTTATTGATATACTCAAAGAAAAACTCCAGCTGGGTGACTATGCCTACCGTTTCATCTTCCTCTGGGTACTCTTTTTCAACATTATTGGTATATTCTGCTATATAATGATGTATCGGGAATTTCTGCGTCTGGGCGGTTTTCAGGGCTACAAAGCTCCGGCACCGTGGACCAAAGAAGGTTTGGAAGTTATGCCGGTGACCGAATGTACCCAACCGCATAAAACAGCAGTGAATATTGCGGTTTGGAGTATGAGTGCATCGGTAGGGATTCTTTTACTTTGGAGTATATTTATGTATTTCTTTGCCAGCAGCCAACAGGCAGAAGCAGCGGCAAGTTACTACTTGCTGCGGTGCGTTCCGGCAGCGGCGATCGTGCTGGCTGGATATGTGGCAATGAGCTTGAAAGCTGTAAGAGCGCAAATGCTGCCCCATCACAGCATACTGGTAATAACGGCGATCATGACCGTGCTGCTGCTGATAAGTTTTGGGGTTGAAAACTTTCTGGCATTCAATGCCGATAAAACAACACTGGCACCGGGGATGCTTTTCTTTGAAATCATAACACTGGCAATTCTGCTGGCAATGCTCTTTTTCTATCTGTATTTAGAAAATAAAATCGGCAAAAACAAAACTGAAAAAACAATAAGCGGATAAAGTAGGATTTGCCCGAAAAATCACGCGAAAGCCCCAATATAGGGGGATTTTAAAAGATTTTTCGCTGAAAAAATCATTTATGATTTGTTTTTTAACAAAGAAGTGCTATTGTATATAACTGTTTATAATATAGACGGAGAGCTGGTCGAGTGGTCGAAGGCGCCGCATTGGAAATGCGGTGTACCGCAAGGTACCGAGGGTTCGAATCCCTCGCTCTCCGCCATTTTATTAAAATAAAACTTGTGTAGGTTTTTAATTACACTTGTATATTCTATTGATTAGGAACAGTTTGCAGAAAACCTCAAACTGTTCCTTTTTCGTTTTCAGAATTTGGTTCTATACTCCAATTTGCCTCGCATAACAAGTTGTAAATTCTGAAAAGGGTGGATACCTTCCTCAAATTTTCATTTGACGGAAAGAAAATCCAAGTTTTTTGCATTGTTCCTGTCAACTGTCCGGCAAACCTTCCGTGAGCTGTGCCAATGACAGCCTATCAGGAATATTGCCATTCAAAATATCCTCGACAATGGATGGGGCTAGATTAAATAGTGAAACAATTCTGGTTACATAGGCTTCGGAAAGCCCCACCGTTTTTGCCAATTGCGGAATATTGGCGACTTCACCGGAAAACAACATATCGGACCATTTCCACGATAACGCAATTGCCCGCAGTAAAGAATGCCGATTGTTTTCGTAGCTGATGCCTACGATTTCGATGTGAGTTTGTCCGGAACAAGTTTTGATATTGATTGGGGTGGCAATTATCAGATGATTGTCTTTCCGTTTGGTATGTGACAGTAAGCCGGATGTCCGCAGCTGTGCGGAAAGTTCTTGTTCCAATTCAGTATATTCATCTTTTAAATGTGTCCATATACGGTCTGGATAAACATCGATCCTATCAATAATTGAGTCCAGCAATTCCAATTTTGGAGTTGGAGCAAGCTCATTCCAAAAATCTTGAAATTGATTTATCTCTTCTGAAATCATCCGCTGTTTGATTTCAAATTTAATATTTTCTATACATTTGCTGAGTTTATTGATCTTTTCCTGAGCTTCCCGGCAACTTATCTCGTCTTTACAATTCCTGATGTAAGCCCGCAATCCGGAACGCTCTTTTGTCATATCACGGATCAATTTTTTACGCAGATTTTCGCTTTCTGAACAAATCATCTGCTGCATAGTGTAACATCTGAACAATATTCCAATCTGAAACAAAATAACTTTTTCGGCTTCCTGTTTTGGTAACTTGTGGTTTGAGCATTTCATATCCGGATATTTCAGCGACCGCAAGCAGCAGTAATAAAAATAACGTTTCCGATGCTTATTGGTATAGGTCGTTGTCATGGCTGATTTGCATTCAGTACAACGAATCAGCGAACCGAGTATCGCAGTATTTCTATGCCGATGCAGCTTCTCCCTTTTTCCATTGTTTTGCCGCAGTATTTCATGTACAGCATCCCATGTTTCCTGTGAAATAAGAGCTTCATGTTCGCCTGGATACATTTGATTGTGATGCGGTATCAGCCCCAAATAAATCGGATTGTTTAAAATGTTATGAACTCGTGCAACAGACCATGGCTTTCCGCCATGTAAAACACGGTGACTGGAAATCCACTCTCGGGTTCTAATCCCTTTTTCATTTAATTCGCGAGCCACTAAACCACAGGAATGCAATTTGAGATAACGATTGAAAATCTGTTTTACAGTACATCCTTCTGTCGGATCAATCTCTAAGCGCCTTGTTTCCAGATCTTTGCGGTATCCCATCGGTGTCATACCGGTACAAAATTTTCCCATTCGTTTACTTGCCGCAATTTTATCGCGGACACGTTCTGATATAGTCTCACGTTCAAATTGAGCAAATGTCATCAAAATATTCCACAACATTCGCCCGGAAGAAGTATTCGTGTTGATATCTTGCGTTACAGACACAAATCCGACATGAGAACTCTCAAAAAAATCGTTTATCTTGGAAAAATCCAAAAGAGAACGGGACAAACGGTCAATTTTATATGTTACAACAATATCAATCTGCCCGGACTTAATATCAGCAAAAAGCATTTGAAGTCCAGGGCGGTTCATGTTTCCTCCGGAAAAACCGCCGTCATCGTAATGCTTGTCAATAACGATCCAGCCATTATGTTTTTGACTTTTTATGTAGGATTCGCATAAATTTCTTTGCGCATCCAGCGAGTTAAATTCCTGCTCAAGACCTTCGTCCACGCTTTTCCTTGTGTATATCGCACAGCGTTTCTGTATAAGTTCCATTATTTTACCTTCCAAAAAACTTTTCCCACTCCATTGAGTACCTGTTACCGCCATTGCAGCTCCACTCAAAGACTTGAATTTCTGCCCGTTCATAACAAAACCATCTACAACCGCCACTAAGCGATATGTCCTATCTTTCCATTTTCTGGTAAAAGTGGTCCCCGTCACAAAACCTTTACTATTTTTGACACGAGGTTGGCCGATGCCAAGTTCTGAAATCTGTTGTTGCATTGAAGGAACTAAGTTCCCAAGGACCTCTGCCTGCAGCATTAAAGAAATCTTTTTCCGCAAAAGCATCTTGGATCGACAATTTTTCGCTCCGGGATAATACTTGCGGCACAAATCACGCAGTTCATCCAAATTCATTTTATTTAAAGCATCCAGCTGTTCATGCAATTTATTTTCTGTATTCATTTCAACATCTTTTTCTTCTTTTTGATGTTTTCTACAAGAACCTTTGAAATTTTCTTGCGCAGAATTGCTTCCGCAATAATCTCTGCCACCCGTTTAATTTTTGAATTCATATAGCCTCCTTGTCGTTATTGATCGTTATTAACGATATTTCAGAAAAATGCAAAAAATCACTTGTTTTTTGCGCGACCTTGAAATATATTATCAGGGTACAGTGGTTGCAATGTATCCTTCCGATACAGACTTCGCAATTTAGCGAATAAATTAAACAAATCATGGAATAATATTTTGATGATTGAAATCAATTGGCATGTCTTCAGTGAAAAATTCAAGGATAGTGCAGCTTATAAATTTGAGTTTCTCGCATATTGTTTATTTTCCTATGAATTTAATATTCAAAATGGACTATTTCGTTATAAGAATCATCCAGGAATAGAAACAGCTCCCATAGAAAACAATGGAGAAATGGTCGGTTTTCAAGCAAAATTTTATTCCAACAACATTTCTGATAACAAAAGTGACATTATCGATTCTATTAAAAAAGCGAAAGAAGCTTACCCGCAATTAAAAAAAATCTTAATATATGTTCACCAAGATTTAACCTATAACACACAATGCGTTTCTGCCAAGCCCAGTTATTTAACAGAGATTGAAACTGTTGCATCCTCATCTGGTTTATCAATTGAATGGCGTACGCATTCTCATATTGAATTAATGCTAAGCAAGCCGGAAAATAGGTATCTTGCTGAATATTTTTTCTGTCTTGATGGAGGAGTTTTTGCTTTTACAAAAGCACTTTCTGAACGAACAAAAAATTTTTTCTCATCAATACGTTCAAGCATAAAATTTTCTTCAAAAGAAATTAAATTTTCACGACAAATCGTCTACGAAGAATTAAAAAAATGTAAAGGAGGAAATGCCTCAATACTCTTTGGTATAGGCGGTGTTGGTAAGACAGCCGCAGTTAAGGATTTCTATTATGATCAACTGGATCAGTATCCAGTTTTCATATTAAAAACACCAGAAATATTGGATTTCTTTTCTCCTGAAAAAATGGCAGCCAGCTGGAGTATATCTATTCAAGATTTTCTTCATATTCATACTGCTTTCGCCACAAAAGTATTTATTGTTGATTCTGCCGAAAAAATGGTAGATCTAAACAACATAGAACCAATTCAATATTTTATTGCAGAACTACTAAAAAATGATTGGAGTATAGTATTTACAACAAGAACACTATATCTTGAAGATCTGACATATTTCGTACATGAAAATTTTCATGTGCAAATTGAGAAAATAGAGCTTTCTCCTATCCAAGAATTCGAGTTAGATAAAATTGCTCAGACGAATAAATTCAGGCTGTCAACGAACTCTCGTGTTAACGAACTATTGCGTATACCTTTTTACTTGAACGCATATTTACAAGCCTACTCATCGCAAATGGAGACTATTTCAGATGTATATGAGTTAAAAAACACTTTATTGACGCGGCAAGTAAATGGAGGGAACTATAAAAGCAATGCGGTCGCAACATTCTGTTCTTTAGTAAAACAAAAAAATATTGATGCCTCTTATTACATATTTCCAGACAGCCCAAACATACATAGTGACGATTTTTCACAATTACTAGAAAATGAAATTATTGGCTTGGATAAAGAAAATAATGCATTTTATATTGTTCATGATGTATATGAAGAATGGGCATTAACAAAAATTATACAAATGGAATTTTCGAAGGGGGATTATGGCAATTTCTTTGAAAGGATAGGAAATTCTCTCCCTATTCGAAGAGCTTATCGAATATGGATGTCGGAAAAATTACACTCCAAATTTGATTCATTATCAACTTTTATTTCATATGTAATGGAGATGCCTGATAATTACTGGAAAAATGAGACAATTATTGCAGTAATGTT
>JAZMZK010000111.1:0-6754 GCA_045585955.1 Victivallaceae bacterium | reverse complement strand
CCGCCGTAGCCTTGGCGAAGGTGGAAAACCTTTTATTGGCATTTATCTATTTGTTGCACAAATAGATAAATGCCCTTTAAGTTTTGAAAAGATTTTATTCAACATCTTTACTGTTAATCAACCGATATTGGGAACAGAGCCAAAAATAAAAGTTTATTTGTTTTTCAACTCTTTAGCAGTTGCGGCCGGATCGACCACAAACTCTTTTTTCATTGCCCGCACGGTGGGGATCATCAGCGGGATCATTATAAAGAGGATCAATGCCGCCGCCACATAAACACCCCGTACATCAGTAAGCCAGATCACCGCACCACCGAGGAATGAACATACGATGCCCCCGGCGGTATTCAGACTGCCTGACCAGCCAAAGTAAGTACCCCGCAATTCCGGGCGGGTGATCTTGGTCAGCATAAGCTGAAGCACCGGTTTGATCCCGCCCCCGGCAAATGCTGCAACGAATTTGGTGACGATCAGCAAGGTTATATTGGTTGAATACGCCATGCCCGCAGTAAACAATCCGCCGATTATCAACAACGGCAGCAGCAGTTTGCGGGGAGCAAAGTGGTCGCAGAGCCACCCCAGACACAAGCCGGATAAAAATCCGCCCACTGACGAAGCCGAACTGACCACCCCGGTAAAGAATGCGGCACGCTCGGCATGGACTTTTTCCACCAGCAGTGCCAGATAGGGCTGGATCAGGCGGGTGGAAACCCCCACCAGCAGAAACATCACCATCAGCCAGATAACTGCCGGAGTGGCAACATCTTTGAACTTGTACGGCGATTTGGCACGCTGCTTTTTCGCCAGAGCCACACTGAAATCATCTTTGGCAAAGATATTTACCAACAGCCCGCTGGTCAAATAGATCGCCCCGCAGGTGAGAAACGCATTGGTGTAGCCGAAGCGGTCGACCAGCACCCCGCCCAGAAGATAACCCAGCATATTGCCGCTGGAAACTGCTGTACTCAACACCCCCAGCACAAAACCATGCTTTTCGCTGGGGCTGGTGGCGATCAAAAGCGTTTGTGCCGGGTTCACTGTGCCGGAGAAAAATGAACAGACAAAGCGGATACCTGCCAACGCCCAGAAGTTGGGGGCAAAAGCCAGCAGCGGGTAAAAGATCGCCGCCGCATAACTTGCCCGAAGCAGCATGAGTTTACGCCCGAAACGGTCTGCCAGAATCCCCCAGACTACAGTGGCAACGCAAAGGCTCAACATCGAAGCCAGATAGTAGATACTGGTGTAGACCCCCCGCAGGTTGGGATCGTCGATATGCAGATTTTCTTTAAGCAGCAGCGGAATAAAGGGCATGCAGCAGCCAAACCCCACCATAGCAAGAAATTGCGAAAGCCATATTACAAAAAGATTCTTCTTCCAGTTTACTTTAACAGCGGGTATTACAGTCGGTTCTTCCATTGAGAAATTCCTTGATTTACGGGGTCAAAAATTTGTAAACATTTAATTAATATAATTCTTTATCGGGTTATTGTCAAGTTAAAAGTTGAATAATCTTCAATCTGTGCTATATTACTATTTTCATTGTTTACAACTAATTACGGAGAAATGGGAATGAAAGTAACTGAATTGGCAGCTTTGCTCTGCTACTTTGTGCTGGTACTGGGTATCGGGGTCTACTTCTTTTTCAAAGACCGCAAAAGCGGCGGCAACGAAAAAGAATACTTTTTGGGCGGTAGAAATATGAACGGCTGGGTTTCGGCACTTTCTGCCGGAGCCTCCGACATGAGTGCGTGGGTGCTTATGGGCTTGCCCGGGTGCATCTATTTATTGGGTATCGGGCAGTTGTGGATCGCCGTGGGGCTTTTGTTAGGGACTTTTGCCGCATGGATCTGGGTGGCTCCGATGTTGCGGCGTTATTCCATTGCGGCGGGCGATGCTATCACTATTCCGCAGTTTCTTACCAACCGCTTCTGCACCAAGCGTAAAGGTATCATGGTGATCTCGGCACTGGTTTTTGTTATTACCTATTGCGTCTACACCGCTTCCAGCCTTTATGCCTGCGGTACCTTGTTCAATACGGTTCTGGGCATGAACCCCAAAAAGGCTATGATCATTGCCAGTGCGGTCATTGTTGTCTACACCTTTCTCGGCGGCTTTAACGCAGTGTGCTGGACTGACTTCTTTCAGGGGATGCTCATGCTGGGAGCTTTGATGCTGATCCCCATTCTGGCAGTGACCATGATGCAGGGCAGTACCTTTACTGCTCCGGCGGTAACTTTGCCGGAAAATTATTACAATGTACTTTCCGGCGGCGATTTCAACTGGAAGAGCTTTTCGGATATTATTTCCGGCTTGGGCTGGGGCTTGGGTTACTTTGGTATGCCCCACATCCTGATCCGTTATTTCTCGGTCAGGAGCGAAAAAGAGATGAGAAAATCCCGGATGATCGGATGCAGCTGGCTCTTTTTGATCCTGCTGGCTACTTCGGTTGTCGGTCTGGTGGGCAGAAGATTCCTCGGCGATGCTTTGACCAAAACCAAAGATGCAGAAACACTGGTCTTTATCAACATGGTTCGCAGCGTTTTTGAGTGGATCGGCAATAATACCGGTCTGGTTGCAGTTGCGGCGTTTTGTGCCGGTATATTGCTTTCGGCAATTCTGGCAGCGGCTATGAGTACCGCTGACAGCCAGCTTTTGGCATCGGCTTCGGCATTTGCTTCCGACCTCTACAAGCCCTTGTTCCGCAAAAATGCTTCCGACCGGGAGATGCTCTGGGCTGGCAGAATCATTGTAGTAGTGATCGCCGCAGTGGCATTCTTCATTGCCGCCAGCCCTTCCTGTAAGGGTATTATGGGGCTGGTATCCTGTGCATGGGCAGGGTTCGGTTCGGCTTTCGGACCGGTCATTATTCTGGCACTTTTCTGGAAACGCATGAGCTATAACGGTGCTTTGGCTGGTATCATAGTCGGTTTTGCCGTGGATGCCTTGTGGTATGCTTTTATGGGGTGGACGGCTGTTTACGAAATCATTCCCGGCTTCTTTGCCGGTATGGTCGCAACGGTGGTGGTATCGCTTTTGAGCGAAAAGCCCACTGCTGAAGTGCTGGCGATCTACGAAAAATCCCGCTTGAAGACAGTGGATTGCGAGGAAACATCAGCGGCCGCTGAAGAAAAGTAACAGTACAGCAAACTTTTTCAGCCGGAATTGAGCAAAATCACTTCCGGCTGATTTTTTTTGCCGGAATTTTCAGACCTGACTTGCAATATTTCCGGCAGCGGGTTATCTTAAAACAAGCTCATTTACAACTTTTAACATGGATTTATATATATTATGGAAACACATCTGCATTATTATTACCCGTTGGAAAGATTTTCCAATGAAGATATTTACCGCATTATCCGTGAATTTGCGGATAACTCCTGCCAATATTTTGTGCTGACCTCCGGTATGATGAAAAAGTTGATCGTTGAGCCGGAACAACTGGAGTTTATGCATAAACTGTGCAAGGATATGGAGGTGAAGTTTTCGGCAGTCCACGGCATGTTCGGCAATGGTTTTGACCTTAACACCACCGATTTGGAGCGGCGGCCTGCCATGTGGCAGGAGCATATCAAAGCTATGGAAATTTCTGCCGGATTCGGCTGTAAAAGCTATGTATTGCATGTGGGGGCGGCTCATTACTGTTACGACCATGTACCGCTGGAAGTGTTGCGGCCGCTGGCATTGGAAACGCTGGAAAAACTTCTGCCCGCCGCCGAAAAGCTGGGCATGATCCTGGCTGTGGAAAACAGCTTTGAAAAGCCTAACTCCGCCAAAGAAGTGATGGCTTTGATAAATCACTTTGGTAACCACCCCAATATTGGTGCCTGTTACGATACCGGGCACGCCAACTGTATGGCAACTGCCCCCGGGAAAACTCCAGATAAATACGAACCCTACTTTGCAAAATGCTGGTGGGAAAATGGCGTGGAGCCGGAAGATAATGCTCTGGAAACCATGCAGAGCCAGATCGTCACTTGCCACATCCACGACAACAATGGCTACGGCGATCTGCACGGCATGCCCTTTGACGGCACGATAGATTGGGATGACCTTATGCCTAAATTGAGAGCTTGCCCCCGCATGGAATCCTATCAAACTGAAGTTACGATGGACTACGGCGATAACTGGGCAGGCAAACTGCTGGCACCGGTGGGCGGTTATTCCATAAGAAAACTGGCAGATACTTTCCGCAAACTGGGCTTTAACGATTGAGGTGAAAAGTGATTAAACCGGATCCAATGACTGAAAATTATCTGGTAACTCCCCGGATCGTCCGTTCCGGTAAATATGGTAAAATCAGGATAATTCCCCGTTGCTCCAACGCCAGATTTGACCGGGCGGAAAAGATCGTAAGTGTGGACCTTTACGATGTTTCGGGTATGACCAGCAGGGGCACGCACTCCATTTTTGAAGAAACCGAACCTTCGCTCAAGTGGCAGCTGGAGGCTGATGGCTCCATGACCATCGAAGCCTTTTTCGCTGGAGAACAGGAGTATACTCTGGTAGTAAAAACTGAAAAGTTCGGGCATAAAATCGGCTCCAAACGCAATAAAGTTCTTAAATTTGCCTTTTACGCTGTTGCCGACGACCTTTACGGAAAATACCCGTTCCGGGGCGATCTGCATTTGCACAGCGAGCAATCCGATGGCGAACTTGCTCCCGAAGCGGTGGCAGTCCGGGGCAGGGAACTTGGGATGGATTTTCTGGCTGTGACCGATCACCGGCTCTATACGCCCAGTCTTGAAGCGTGCAAAGTTTTTGCCGAACTCCCCGGCGGGCTGCTGGTTTGTCCGGGCGAAGAAGTGCAGCTGGCTGATACCTTTGTGCATATAGTGAATTTTGGCGGAGAGTTCAGCGTAAATGAATTGGCAGCAAAGGATTTGCAGAAATATAAAAATGAATCTCAAGCTATTGTTGACTCTATGCCGAAGCTTACACCCGGCAACGAACCATTCCCTATCGGGGCGGCGCAGTGGGCTTTTGATAAAATCCGTGAAGGCAACGGATTAAGCATTTTTTGCCACTGCTTCTGGCAAGTTGATCAATATATTATCAACGAAGCTACCACCCGTGATATATTGAAAAATTGCCGCTTTGATGCTATGGAAGTGATCAGCGGTCACGGCGTGGTAAATTTTTGGAGCAACAATCAGCAAAGTGCTTACTATGCAGAATTTGCCGATAAAAACAAAATTGCTTCCGTTGGTTGCAGCGACACCCATTCAGCGTATTTGGATAATGAATTCGGCTGTGTATACACAATTTGCTGGGCGGAGGAGTTGAGCAAAAAATCAATAATAGAAAATATTCAGGCCAAATACAGCGTTGCCGCAGAAGAAATGACCAACAATATCCCACGGTTTTACGGCAGTTTCCGGCTGGTACGGTACGCCGGATTTTTGCGGAAACACTATTTCCCGCAGCACGATAAACTTTGTGCCGCCGAAGGTATATTGCTCAAAGAGGTTTTGGCAGGCAACAAAGAGTTGATCCCGGCAGTTAAACTGGCAGCCGAAGCGGTGGAAAACTACCGCAAATCACTTTTTTGAGGATGAATCTGCTGAAGCAAAATAGTTTACAAGGTGAGGATTGTTTTTTACTAACAATTCCTTCTGCAATTCATTGAATTCATCAACGCATGGGCAGTATCCGATAAACTGACTTTGATAAAGCAACACCCAATACCAGTCGAGGGTGGAAAATTTGTGAATCGGAGCCATATTGAAAAATTCAGCATGGTAAGAAAGCAGTATTGCCCAGGTGGTGGGCGGAAAAGCTTTCAAATATGGGCAGTGCCGGGCAAGGCGGGGGGAGGTTTTTATCGCTCCGAGCCATGCAGAAAATAATCTTTTTTCCCGCCTGCGGCACTTGGCGAGCAGCCGTTTTTCAAAGTCGTTGAGTTGGTCTGGCATAAGTATAACTCCTGCAATAAAAAGGCACATTCCAAATGATGTGCCCGTCATCAACGCTTCGCACCGCGCAAAAGATCAACACAAAACCGGAATGTGCCATGCTCTGTTGGCATGACACACCGATATTGCAAATTGATCTTTTGTAAAACGCCTGTTAAAGAGGTGCGAATTCTGATGACGGTGGTTTACAATTCAGTATGTATATATAATTTAAAATTGCTCAAAAAAAGTGTTTATATGCTCCTTTGCTCTAAAACTTTATCAAAGTAATATAACATAGCAAAAAAATATTGCAAATAAAAAAGTTGCCGCCGGGCAATATTAGTCAATGCAGCCGTCCGACCCGTCCGACCCGTCCGACCCGTCCGACCCGTCCGACCCGTCCGACCAGTCCGACCAGTCCGACCAGTCCGACAGCCATACACACGATATCGCTTGGCTAGGCGGCAATACCCCAAAATCTCCCAATACTTCTCAAAATCTCCCAAAATTCCCAAAATTCCCAAAATTCCCAAGCCGCCATCTATTCTACCGCCCGCAAGCCACGCCGCAGTGCAGCGGAGGCGGGCAAATGCGGCTCCAAGTTGTCTGTTTTTCGGAGAGTATCGCTGAAAATCAAATAATATTGCAATATAGTATCGCAAATATAAAGAATTTATATTGAAAAACCAGACTTTAAGTTGTATATTACCTTGATATATTTTTTCAGCTCTGTTCCTGATATCGGTTGGTAATAAATAAAGATGTTGAATAAGATTTTTTCAAAACTCAAAGGGCATTCATCTATTTGTTCTGCAAATAGATGAATGCCAGTAAAAGGTTTGGGAAAAAGGGGTGGAGTT
>JAZMZK010000110.1:0-9225 GCA_045585955.1 Victivallaceae bacterium | reverse complement strand
CTATCCGGCATTTCTGTTGGCAGACGAACCGACCGGGAATCTGGACGAAAAGACCGGTCTGGAAATCATGAAACTCTTTCATGAACTCAATGACAGCGGTGTGACCATCATCATGGTGACCCACAATCCGGATCTGGACGAACATTTTGACCAGATCGTACATTTGCGTGACGGCAGAATCGTACATCAGGAGTACCGGAAAAAATGATGCTGGCTTCGGACGCATTGCGTTTGTCAATGCACAATATACTTTTGCACAAAGTGCGTTCCATACTTACCTCGCTGGGGATCATCTTCGGCGTGGGCAGCGTTATTGCCATGCTGGCGGTTTCCGAAGGGGCAAAGCGGGCTGCGTTGGGGCAGATCGAAGCTATGGGTATTGATAAAATCATCGTTTACTCCCAAAAGCCGCCGCCCAGCGGGGTGGATAGTCAGACCAGCCGCTCCATTCAATACGCCGAAAGCTATGGTTTGACTCGTTTGGACTACGAAAATTTGCAGAAGATGGATAATATATCCCGCATCACCATAATTCGCAACACCCGGAAAAATGTGCTGCGTGGGCTTGACCGGCTGGATGTAAAGCTGGCGGCGGTAACGCCGACCTTTTTGCGGGATTCCGGATCGTATATCGAAAGCGGCCGCTGGCTGACCGTGCCGGATATGCTCAATAAGCAGCCGGTTTGCGTGATCGGTTCCGAAGCCAAACGCAAACTCTTTGAGCTGGGCAAAACCGATATTATCGGCTCCATGCTGAAAATCGATACCGAAAGCTACCGCATTGTGGGTATCCTCAACAACGATATGGGTACGCAATATCCGGAGCTGGGAACTCCGGCAAACATGGTGTTCATACCCTTGACCTTGTCCGAATCATTGTTCGGCAGCTTTACCATCAACAAAGAAACCGCCGTGCCGGTAGTCACACAAATCGACTTCGATGTATTTATTATTACGGTGGATAAACTTGAATATATCGACAACACTGCCAACCGGGTAACGCAATACTTCCGCACCAGCCACAGCAAAATCAAAGATTGGGATGTGATCATACCATTGGATCTTTTGAAACAGCGGGAGGCTACGCAGAATATCTTTACTATCGTAATGAGTTCCATTGCCGGGATCTCGCTGATCGTCGGCGGTATCGGTATTATGAACATCATGCTGGCAAGCGTTTATGAACGGCGTAAGGAGATCGGTACCCGCCGGGCGTTGGGGGCTCAAAAAGGCGATATATTGTTCCAGTTCCTGATCGAAACGGTGTTTCTGACCAGTATGGGCGGTATTCTGGGTATCCTGCTGGGGGTGGGTATCAGCAGTTTGATCACCTTTTATGCCAACATGCCTACATACTATTCTCCGGTAAGTATTATTGCGGCATTGATGATCTCCAGTTTTGTGGGGGTTTTGTTCGGTACATACCCGGCATGGAAAGCTGCCCAACAGAACCCCATTGATGTACTGCGCAGCAACTGAAGAAAAATCATCCATAATGTTGCTTTTTAGCAAAACATGGATTATATTATAACAACATTTGATAATTTTCAGCTTAAAAAGGTGATTTTATGGACAAAACATTAGTTCTGTTGGCTGCTGGCATGGGCAGCCGTTACGGCGGGCTCAAGCAGTTGGATACTCTGGGACCCCACGGCGAAACCTTGATGGATTATTCGGTCTACGACGCCATGCAGGCCGGATTCAACAAAATCGTCTTCATCATCCGCCGGGATATTGAAGATGAATTCAAGCGGGTCATCGGTGCCCGCTATGCCGGGCATGTGGATATTGATTACGCTTTTCAGGATCTTAAAGACCTGCCCAACGGCTTTGTTCCGCCCGCCGACCGGGTCAAGCCCTGGGGTACGGCACACGCCCTTTACGCTGCCAGAAATGTGGTCAAAACCCCTATGGCAGTGATCAATGCCGACGATTTTTACGGCCGTGACAGCTACGAAAAGCTCGCTGCCTATCTGGATGAACGGGCAGCTGCCGGCGGTTTGTACGGTGCCATGTGCGGCTACAAAGTGGCCAATACCCTTTCGGAAAACGGCACCGTTTCCCGCGGTGTTTGCGAAGTAGCCGATGGCAATCTTGCCAGCGTGGTGGAACACACCAAAATCGTGCGTAACACTCAAAGCGGCATCATCGAAAGTCTGCTGGATGATAACAGCACAGTTGCGTTGGCAGAAGATACGCTTGTATCAATGAACTTCTGGGGCTATTCGCCGGAGATTTTCCCGGAGATCGAACGGCTGTTGAACGAATTTCTTGCCGCCAAAGGTACGGAACTCAAGAGCGAATTCTACATCCCCAGCGTAGCCGATAACCTGATCAAGTCCGGCAAGATGCAGCTGAAAATGCTGACCACCAACGCCAGCTGGTTCGGTGTCACTTACCGGGAAGACCGGGAGAAAACCGTGGCAACCCTGAAGGCTCTCTCCGATAAGGGCGAATACCCCGAACAGCTCTTTGGTTGAAAGTAACAATAGAACTGTATGCTCCGGCGGTACGGAAGTTTTTTCTGTGCCGCCGGATTTTTTTACCGGGAAAGAGTTGAAAATACTCCATCAGCTGTCTATTACAGTGATGGAGTAAATATCAACGCTTGATGGAGTAAAATGTGCCTTGCTTTAACAGCAGGAGCTTGCAATAAAAATACTCTTATTGCAATATTTTATAATTCGCCATCCCAATCTTCGGTGAAGGCGGTGGTGTTTTTCCGGATGCAGCCGTTTTCGCTGTCCCAGTCGCTGGGAACAGTGTGGGGCGCATTACGCACCAGAATATTGCACGCCACGCAGCCGGTGTTTTTCTTGAAAATCACCATTTTTTCGTAGGCTTTACGGTAGTCGGAAAGTTTGAAATACTGGAACAAACAGTGGCGTACCATAACTTCATTGACCATATTGTGTTTACGCATATAGTCAAAAACTTCTTCGGTTTTATACGCCCGGCAGGAGCCGCCCCGCCAGCCCCAGGTGCGGGTGTTTACGATCCTGCCATCGGGCAGCTTGGTCTTGAATTCCTCGGTACGCATACCCAAACAGTGGGTGCGGTTGGTCATTTCCACTACATGCATAAAAGTTACCGCCGCCGGGCAGCCGATAGTCAAGGTGTAACCATCGGCGGCTTCCAGCTTGCCCAGAGGGGATTTTTCGCCCAGACAGAGGGTCTGGTGGTGGTCGGTGACCCAATGAAAATTCTTTCTGCCGTAAACCGCTATACTGTGGGAGGGATTCAAAGAGCGGGTAACATCGGCGTGTTTGCGGAACTCTTCGGATATAGCTCCCACGGATGACGGGGTTTCTTTAACATCAAAGTATTCATCGCTGCTCCGCCCCAGATAGTAGGGGAAGTTGAAGCTGGGCATCATCAGCACGCCCTTTTTGCCGCAGTAGTCGATCAATGTTTGAGCAACCGCAGCAGGACCGCCTTTTACGCCGCCAAGCTGACCGTATGCACTGTGGACGATGAGTTTATCGGTATTTTTGACTTCCAGAGCTTTAAGAGCGGCAACAATATCGTCGCAGCTCAACTCATCAGCATACTTTATATCGTAATAACCGTAAGGCGCAGTGCGTTTGAAATACGCCACCAATCCGGCAGTTTCCTTAAAGTCCACACTTTCTTTAAGCATGAATTTGCTGATAACATAGACTTCGTACAAGTTGCGTTTGCCATCCAGCAAAGCTTGTAAAAGCATAGAGGGTTTGACAATAAAGCCGTAGCGTTCCTCCTCCGGCATCTGCGTAAGGCTCATGATCTGCCGGATCTTGGGGTTGCGGGTTATATACATATAACTCATGCGTGCTTCGCTGTTGGTAAGCGAATATACATCAAGTTCCAGCGAGGCGGGAGCCAGCTTTTCCCGGATGGCGGCAAAAATCTTCCGTATTTCAGAAGCCTTGACCGCTTTGGCTATATAGTTGTTGAGCGACAGCACCCGCCGGGTAAAATAATCCACCAGAAATTCGCCGATCACATTCCCGGCATAAGCGTTGAAAGAACCTTCTTTAAGATTTTTTGCCAGCCGCTTGAAATCCTTTTCCGCATCGGCTTTAACGGCTTTGATCACCCGCTTGACCAGACTGCGGTCATTTCTGCCCCGTTTGACGGTAGCAAGTTCAGCCAGATAAGCAGTCCAGACATTGAAAGAGATTTCTGCCATATACCAATCAGCTTCAGCAAAGATCGCTCCGCTGTTGTGATGGCGGTCAATGGCGGGGGGCGTGTGCAGCCAGCATGTGGGGATATTGAAAGGCGTATCGGCTCCAAAGGTATCATCGGAGAGATTGCCCGGAGTTTCCCGGTAAGGCAATTCGGGATAACGCTTTTGCAGATACTCCCGGATAAGCGCCACATCAAAACAGGGTGCCGATGCCGGACTGTGCCGCAATTCGGGCAAAACTCCGGCAAGTTTGAGCGTAGCGTGGCATACGCTGTCCATATTAGTTGCAGAAATGATTTTTCCCGAGCGTTTCAAATCATGGAAATACTCCGAAAAACCGTACCGCTCCATACCGAAAACCAGCCGGATGCTTTTTTCCAGCGGCGGTATCAACCCTTTTTTGACCATTTCTCTGACCGCTTTGGCTATGGCAATACTGATGACCACCCCGGCGGCATCGTCGGGCACAAAAGGTTCGTACATGTGAGCAAAGAGAGCGATCTCTTCTTTGCTTTTGCCGGGGATCCGACCGGTAACAGTGTAGGTTTCCCCTTCATAAATGCGGGTATTCATCACCGCTTTAAGGGTGATTTTTTCGCCGGAAGCAAGTTTTTTTGCCAGCATATCGCCCTTGCGGGGAGTTATGGAGTAATTCCACAACATCTTGTTGCCCTTGACATAATACCAGCCGCACCAGCCAACGCCGTTCATCCAGCGAACATCGTCGGGATTGGTTGCCAGAGTATTTTCCACATAGCTTACCAGCCCCGCAGCTCCGGCAAGGGCAAGTTTTCTGCGCATTTCGCCAATGGGGGAACGGTTGCACAAAACGATTTTTCCGGCAACTTCGCTCCAATCTTCCGACTCTACGCTTTTAAGGTCAATAAGTTCGGCTGTTACTCCCCCTTCCGGCGTAGGCGGGCTCCATATGACAGCATTCAAAGGTTCCACATCGGTATCGGCAAGCATCCGCTCACTTTCCGGCAATGCCGGGTCAACGATCTCCAGCGTGGAGCGGCCGGTACGATCCCATGCATAAGGCATGGTGCAGTCGTCGTAAGTCGTTACGCCGTCAAGTGGTATGGCGTAACGCTCAACTTCGCTTATACCGGCTTCGATCATCAGATTTTCCACATACTTGCTGGAAGCGATAAATTCATGGTTATCGGTGGAGCGTTCCAGCTCATTGAGCTTGAGCGAATGTTTTTTGATATAATCCATATCCAGCATGGATGCCGCCAGTGCCAAAAAATCAGTTGCCATATATTACCTCTTGCTGAAATTACTTATCCACATGAGATCTGGAAAGCAGCAGAGCCTCCCGGTAGTCGATGATTTTATCCGGTTCGCCAAAACTTGCGGGGCGGGTGAACCGCTGTTTGGGGTCGATTTCGCAATATATCACACCCGGCACGCCACCGGCGTCGGCAATAACAGTTCCATCGGGAGCAACCGCCATACTTTTGCCGCCTACATTGTGTGTATACATTGCCGGAGCCGCCCGCAAAACAGTGCAGCCCAGATCGAATGCCCGGGTGCGGGTGACAAAATCCAATATCTCCGGCCGTTCCTGCCGCTGATGGCTGGCAATGATCATTACATCTATGCGTTGTTTGGCGTATTCTACAAAAAGTTCCGGAAAATAGTAGTCAAAACAGATCGCCGCACCGAAGCGGACGCCTTTGTATTCAAAAACTTTTGCCCCCTCCCCGGCAACGATGCCTTTAGCGATCTCCGGCTCCACTAAATGTACTTTGGTGTAAGGGAGAAATGTTTCGCCATCCGGGGGATAAACCGCCAGCTGATTGCGCAATGTACCATTTTCATCAAGGGTCATCAAACCCGATACAATGGTGCAATTGAGCCGTCTGGCGTTTTCTGCCATAGCCTGCTCAAAAAGTTTGCCCTGATTATTGATAAGTTCCAGCATATTTTCTTTGTCAGTATAACCGGTGCAGTTGGCATTTTCGGGAAAAATTATCAGATCAACAGATTTTTCTTCCCAATTATTCAACAAATCGATTTGCCACTGCAAAGTTTTCAATGCTTCACCGGGCTGCGGATAAGGTACTTGTACTATTGCAACTTTCATAAAACAAACTCCTGTTTTCTAATTCAGTAAAATATAGCATCCCCGGCAAAAAATTCAAACAGCTTGCCAAGCAAAATATTCAGATATACTCTGTATTCACCACTTCGGCTGGCACTTCTATTTTTATGGATGATGTTGGCTCGCCGTTTTTTACTATCTCCAGCAGGGCTTTTACAGCCTCTACTCCAATATGCCACGGGTGCTGGTTCACGCTGGGGATGTTGTGCAGATCGGCTATGCCGTGAACATTGCCGAATCCGCTGATCCCTATACGGTTGCGCCATGCAAAATTTTCGTTTGCCCACACTTGCATAATGTTGTAAACGATGTCGTCGCTGTCGGTAACGATAAAGTCTACTGCCGGGTATTGCTTCAAAATCTTCTGCAACGCCAGTTTCACTTCGTGCTTGGTGCCGTTGTGCATAACGAATTTGCGTTTTCCCACATTTTCGATATTATACTTTTGCATGGCATCGGTAAAACCCTGCATACGGTATTTGCGGTTCAGGCTGCTTTCGATGCCTAATATAACCACCTCTTTTTTGCCGGAAGCCAGCACTTTGGACATCATTTCCTGTGCGGCGCCGTAATTATCGCACATCACCGAGTGGGTCGGTCTGCCGGGCAAATCTTCCACACCACTATCCAGATAGATCACCGGTTTAGCTAAATCTACCGGCAAAGCTTCCAGCTGATAAGCTACGCCCAGCACCCCCAGACAGTCGGATGCACGCAAATTTTTTATCAAACTGCTCAACCCGCCTTGTTCCGGACGGAATACCGAAAGCATATATCCCTGACCAAACGCCTCCTGTGCCGCCCCGGCGATCATGCCCATATTGTAGGGGTGTTTGAAGTCTTCGATAGCGGCGATCCAGCCTTTGGGGAAACGGAACGCACTTTTGACAAATGTTCCGCTGCCCCGTTTGCCGCGTTCCAGCAAGCCTTCTGCGGCAAGCAGTGCCACAGCTTTATTGGCAGTTGCCCGTGATACACCGTAGCGCTCCTGCAACTCATATTCCGAAGGGAATCTTGCCCCGGAGGGAAAAGCTCCTGAACCAAGCAAACCTCGTAATTCGCTGACCAATTCATCTACTTTGCTCATAAATATATACTCTCTTTTATTTATCGCATCTTATTTTTTCCAGTCCGCCAGAGTTATGATGCCGGAACATTGGTAAGCAGTCAATTTTTTGTTTAACTGTGTTAAGCTGCTTGAAGTGTTAAAATAACCTGAAAATGCGGTTTTGTCAAACTTTGCAGGAGTTTGGGATCAAAAAAATTGATTATTTTAAAAAATCAATTTGCAAAATCAAAATAGTCCGTGTATATTCAAATTGAATTGCAATTTCAACAAGGTCTTTTTTATGATCAAATCACAGGAAAAAATGGTTGCTGACCTGCTGCGGGATATCCTTTTCAACGGGGAAATACCGCCGGGGGAAAAGCTGCCCAGTGTGCTGGAACTTGCCAAACGCTTCGGGGTCAGCGGCAATACCATCGTTAATGCCACAGCCATACTGCGTGCCGAAGGGTTGGTCAACACCAAGCGGGGCAAAGGGATATTTTCGGCAGTGGGGCCCTTACGGGGCAGAGTTAAAACTGCGGCGGAAAAAACTCCGGAAAAAGCTCCCAAAGTCCGCACCCCTGAATTGGAGATAGTTTCCGGTTACGGCAGTTTCGGCTGCTGGATGAGCAAACGCAAAGTCATCAACCTTCTGACCGACGATCACACCCGGTGGCAGTTGAGTGTCTGGGACGAAATGGCCCAAAAGTTCATGCAGGAAAATCCCGATGTAAAACTGCGAATCCTCACCGGTAGTGATCAGTGGGAGCTGGACGATATAGATTTGTATATCGGCGGAGAATCCAGCATCCGGGAGCTGGATGTACGGCACAATTTCAGCATGGGTCTGGATACGCTTAAAGAGTTCACGCTGCCGGATTACAGTAATTTTACCCTGACGCCGGAAAATTGCGGCTCCAGTGCCAGCGGAGCCGTGCTGCCCATCGGGTATGTTCAACCGGTACTTTTGACTAATAACGAATTTAAATCTCCCGAACAGGAATGTGACTGCGTGCTGGACTTTCTTGCCGCTGCCGACGAACTCAATAAAGGCAAGTTCCAGTATCAGCTGTGGGCGGGGCGGTCATTGCTTTACAACATCGGCTGCCGTTTGGGTTCCGGCGATTTGATCGAAGAGCTGTCTGGGCATAAAAAGGAGTTGGCTGAATTGCAGAATTATGCGGCAAAAGGTCAGCTTATCTGGCACCATACAATGTCCAGCAAAGCCAGTGAACCCTTTAATTTTCTGAAAGCTCCCGGAGCAAAGGTTTGTGAAGCTTCGCCGCTGGCTCAAGCCATACTGCCGCAAAAAGATGTAAAACTGCTTGATTATCCCGGCAGAAAACATTTTTCGCCCATTCCTGTAATAGCGGTAGTCAACAGCCGCACCCATTTTCCGGAAGAGTGTCTGCGGGTGATAAAATATCTGTTGCAGGATGAGTGTCAGACCCGGCGGCATAAGGGGCTTTATGTATCGCCCTTGAAAAATGCTCCGGCAGAACAGCTGGAATTCTGCAATCAGAACGAGATGGAACGCTCCCGTGCTATCGGCATGATATGTTGGGAATTTTTCTATTTCCTGACCGGCAAGACCCGGAATTTTGATACATTTATTACCGCTTGTAATAACAAGATAAAGTATATGCAAAACATAGAATAAAACAACCAAGGAGGAATGTATGCAAATTGTAACAAGAGCAGGTTCTTTCGGGAACACCGGAAAGAAAACCATGGTTTTCACCTTGATCGAACTTTTGGTGAGTAAAACTTGTCAAATAGGTGTTTTGCCGTTGTATTACCTCAAAAAAATCTATAAAAACAACACATCCTTACGCCCGGCAGGGCGCACTTCACGCAGTTTTGACAATTGTCAAAACTGCTCTTCACACCTTCACA
>JAZMZK010000109.1:0-14094 GCA_045585955.1 Victivallaceae bacterium | reverse complement strand
AAAGACCTTTTGAGGAAAGGTCCTTTTTCCCCTCCTCAAACTCCACCCCTTTTTTCCAAACCTTTTCCCGGCATTTATCTATTTGCGTTGCAAAATAGATAAATGCCATTCAAGTTTTAAAAAAGTTCCAATACAAAAGTTAATCATAAAGATTTTTACTGACCTACCCGTATTGAGAACAGAGCCTTTCGCTTATCAAGTCAGTAATTCAGCTCTTTAAGTTGATTTTCGCACTGCTCCAGACGGTTCAGCATTCTTTCGCGTATGCCTTGTGCTCGCAGTGCAAACTCCGGTATATTCAGCCAGCGGACACACTCTTCATAAAGCTGATCAAAATCAATTACACTCTGATTGTTGAAAACCGGCAAACCAAACATATTCAAACAGTTGGCGATCTTGCTGGAATTGGCGATCCCGATTCCCGGAACCAACGCATTCAGCCCCATGATAGTCAGCTGCAAACGGCCGCTTAACAAAAGCGAACAGCCTTTGACCACATTTTGTATATCTTCCGGTGCGGTATAATCTATCATTACATTTCCGGATGCCGGGTTGAACTGTTCAAAAATATTCTGCATGATATTGCGATCCCCGGCACTCATGGGAATAAATACCAACCGCACATTTTCGGTTGTCTGCAAATGGTGCAAAAAGTCCACCGCCTGCCTGACCTTGCGTTTGTTGAGTTTTTCGGCAATGCACACTCCGACAGAACGGCGTTTTTGCTCATCCGGCACCAGCAATTCGCCGACCGATGCTTCCTGTAATATCACCGAATCAGCCCCGAACACAGCTGCCGGAAATTCCCCGGAATTGTGCAATTCGATCAAGCTGGGCTGATCCCGCAACGCTACAAGGTCACTGCGCGACACACAAATTTGCAACCTTTCACGCATACGCTTTTCCATCTGCCGTTCAAGATAACCGGTAATACCGAATAATTCGGTGATTTTCAATATTTTACCTTGCAGCTGAAAATATTCCGGATTGAATTCCCGGTTCATGCCCACCTGCCAAATCACAGTTTTCAGGTGCAGTTTTTGAGCATTTTCCAGCAAGGCGGCTCCAATGTGCGGGTAATCCGACAATCCGGTACCGCCCGCCCAGACAAACATATCGAATTTTTTGGCAGTTTTGCGGAAATCCCGCATAGTGTAACGGGGGTCAAAGCCGTATGCCGGCAAAGTTTCCAGCTTAAACTTTTGAGCAGTCATCTCCGGGGCAAAAGTGGCAACAGCCAAATGAGCATCCAGAAAATTGCGCCGGAAGATCCCCACCACGCAATTCAAGATGGCCTCATCGCCGATATTTCCGCGCCCGAAAGGTACGCCGCCCAGGATAATTTTCATACAATACTCTGTTTTGCTGATTTAACTAATCTTGATTTTTCAAGTATACACTCTATAAGATACAGCAAAAACTCTCCTGCCGCAACCATTATCCGCAAAATAATGCAAAAAATCACCGCTTAATGCAAAACCGCCTGCCGCGGCAAGAGCCTTCAAACTCTGTATAATACAGCAAAAAAAAAGATTTGCTGCTTGAAAAGTTTTATATTCAGCATATAGTATGAGGTAATTTCAAAAGTCATTCAAAACAAAAGCAAAGAGCAAAACCACAGCACAGGATAAGGTAGTTTGAGGTGACTGCCTGACTTGTCCGCCACAGCTTTATGCGACGGAGGAAAGGTAACCGCCGGAAACACTCCTTGTGCCGGGCGAAGGTTGTGCCTTTGATGACTTTTGAGGAGTTTGGAAATTACCTCTGTATACATTTGTTACCGGGAGATGTTTTTATTTTATGCAGCAATACTCAAAAATCAAACACCGTCTGCTTTTTCTGACAGTCAACTGTTCTTTTTCGCACTCTTCGCTGGCTTTGCCATTGCTGCACAGTGCATGCCGGGATCTGACTGATTGGGAATGGCTGCGTTACGATATGACCAATGCCAGTGATATAATGGAAGCTGTAAGCGGAATATATGCGCAGCAGCCGGATCTGTTGGCAGTGGGGCTTTATTTATTCAACCGGCAGACTGCTTTGGAAGTTTTGGAGCGTTACCACGCACTTGCGCCGGAGTGCAGGATCGTGGTCGGCGGGCCGGAATGTCTTGGCGAAGGCGCAGAAGAATTGCTGAAAATCCATCCATGGCTGGATTGTATTTTCCGGGGAGAAGGAGAGAGTATTTTCCGGGAATATCTGGAAAATTTTGATATTACCAACCATTTTACGCAACGCATACTCCCAACCTCAAGCAACGCTTCGTTTGAAAAATGGGCTCACTCGCCCTGCCCGGTCAACGATCCATTTTTTGTTACAGAAAAACCTTTTGTGCAAATAGAAACCTCCCGGGGATGCCCGATGAAGTGTTTTTACTGCACCAGCGGCAACACCGCTGTCCGTTACCGGACTCTGGAACAGGTGGAAAAAGAGTTGAACGCACTCGCAAGCCGGGGAGTAAAAGAAATAAGAGTGCTTGACCGGACATTCAATCTGCCGCAGGAACGGGGAGCAGCATTGCTGCGTATGTTCCGGGAACGCTTTAAGCAAATGCGTTTTCACCTGGAACTGCATCCGCAATTTCTGGATGAGCAGTTGCAGGAAGAATTAAAAAAAGCGCTGCCGGGGCAACTGCATATCGAAGCGGGGATCCAATGCTTGAACAGCCGTGTGCAGAATTTAATTGGCAGAAACAGCAATACTGCAAAAGTCTTATCCGGGTTGGATTTTCTCGTCCGTCAGCAAACTTTTGAAACTCATGCGGATCTGCTCGCCGGACTGCCGGGGCAGCATTGGCTCGATATAATTGAAGATACGGCAAAACTGATGGTGCTGAAAATTGCTGAAATCCAGTTGGAAGTGCTCAAAGTCCTGCCGGGAACTCCATTACGGAAAATCGCAGCACAGCACGGTATAAGTTTCAACCCTTCACCACCGTACGATGTAATGCAGAGCAATACTATGAGTTTGCAGGAAATTCGATCTGCCCGTGATCTTTCGCGCTTGCTGGATTTGACTTACAATAACCGGTATTTGCATTCGCCGGCGCTGGCAATGTCCGGCGAATGTCCGGATTTTGTAAAATGCCTGCTGGATTTTTTCCATAGCTCCAACGGCAACTGCAATACGGTGTGGGATTTGAAAAAACGCTTTATCTTTCTGCATGATTTTTGCCGGAAATACAATTTGATCAACAGTCAGGCAGTTTTGGCTTACCAGTGGCTTACCGCCGGTTTTCTGCCGGGGCAGGGGCCGGATAAATATACGGAAAAAATCGATTCAATTCCCGTCGGGGCAGTTTTGCATGACGGCGATGGCTCCTGCCTGGGAGAAAAAGAGAGCCGCTACTGGCGCTTTACCATGTCCGATAAAATCTATTATCTGGCATATAATCGGAAATATGCGCTGAACCGCCCTGCTGCAATCTGGAAAAATCAATGACTCCAGCATAAATAAAAGATATTTTGCAATACAGCGTGATTGCAAAAATTGCTGTTTTATAGTATATTATATGCCTGAAAATTCACATTGACATAACTGTAAGAGGTATTTTTATGAGTCTGATCATTGATTACATCCGTAATTTCTGGAATATTTTTTCTGCAATGGCGCCCTGGCTGCTCTTCGGCTATCTGGCAGCGGGGATCATTGCATTTTTTCTTAAACCCGAACAAGTCAAAAAACATTTTGGCGGCGGCAGGATCGCATCGGTACTGAAAGCGGTACTGGTAGGAATTCCCCTGCCGGTCTGTTCCTGTGGGGTTATCCCCATAGCCAACGCCCTGCGTAATGAAGGCGCCGGCAAGGGTTCCACCAGTGCCTTTTTTATTTCAACACCGCAAATCGGGGTGGACAGCGCCATCGTTACCGCCAGTATGCTGGGGTGGTGTGCGGCAATGCTCCGGGCAGTAATAGCTTTTCTTTCCGGCTTTACCGGCGGTGTTTTGATCAGTAAATTCTGCGATGATCAGGCTGTTGCAAAACCGGAAATTATCAAACCTGAAGTTAAGGAAGAAAAGAAAAAAACCTGTTGTTGCTGCTGTCATAACAAACAAACTCAAAAATCCAATGGTGAAAAAAAACCTTGGAAAAACATATTCACCTACGGTTTTTTGGATATGCTTAAAAGCACAGCACCGTCGCTTTTGCTGGGCATGGTAATTGCTGCGTTGATCCAGCAAGTTGTGCCGGAAAACTTCGGAGCTGAATACCTTTGCGGGAATATCCTGCTTGAATTTGCAGTGGTGCTGATTTTTTCGATTCCGCTGTATATATGTTCCAGTGCCTCGGTTCCGGTGGCTGCCGTGTTGATCCTTAAAGGTTTTTCGCCGGGTGCGGCATTGCTTTTCCTGATCGCAGGTCCTACGATCCACAGCGTATCAATTACTTCCATGCGGCAAATCATTGGCGCTAAAGCTACTGTTATAGCGGTAAGTGCGATCGCCTTCTGGGCGGTCTGCGCCGGAACTGCGGTAAATATTTTCAATATTCCGATCAACGCCGCAACTGCGGCTTCAGCCAATGCAGCAGTCAGCGGAATCACCAAAAATGTATGCGGCGTGATCCTCGCAGTACTGATTTGCCGTGCGCTTGCAGTCAGATACCTCAAAAAGTATTTCACGGCGTAAAAGCATAACGCCTGTTATCAAATCGTTTTACAAGATATTATGAGAAACACAAGAGCTCTCTCATAATATCTTTTTTTCTGCTCCGGCAAAATGATACACACTCCCCAACTCAGACAAAACTTTGGGAGTGCATTTCAATATGGGGATCATAGTATTGAGTTTGCAATTTTTACCCGGTTTTATTGCATACATAAAAAAACTCCTGCCTGCATTTTATTGCAAACAGGAGTTTTGTTGTTTTTCAGCTGTTATTTACCGGACTGATATTCTTGCAAGGATTTTACATTATTGTCACCCTGCTTGGCATCCCGGATACCCGCCACCGTAGCCATAGCAGCCGCCATGGTGGTCATGTAGGGGATCTTGTACTGGATCGCCATCATACGGATAAAGCTGTCGTCCACCTTGCTGGCTCTGCCCAGCGGAGTGTTGATTATCAGCTGCACCGAACGGTTCTTGATCAAGTCGCCGATGTTGGGACGGCCTTCGTTGAGTTTATACACTTCGTCGGCCTTGACCCCGTTTTCGTTCAGGAACTTGGCAGTGCCGTCGGTTGCAACGATCTTGAAGCCCATTTCGTCCAAACCTTTGGCAACCGGCAAGAGCTTATCCCGTTCGCCTTCGGCAACGGTCAAAAGTGCCACGCCTTCCAGCGGCAGTGCTGCACCGGCAGCCTGCTGGGCTTTGAAGTACGCCAGACCAAAGCTTTCCGCCAAGCCCATGACTTCGCCGGTAGCACGCATTTCCGGCCCCAAAATCGGGTCGACTTCCGGGAACATATTGAAGGGGAACACCGCTTCTTTTACGCCCATATAGCTGCGGTCTTTGCGTTTGAGCAGATCTGTGTATTCAGAAAGCTTATGACCAAGCATCAGATTGGTTGCCACTCTCGCCAGCGGCACACCGGTAACTTTTGCCACCAGCGGCACGGTACGGGAGGCACGGGGGTTGGCTTCGATGATATATACTTCGCCTTCACAAACCGCGAACTGCACATTCAATATACCAACGACCTTGAAGTCACGGGCGATGGCTGCTGCCTGATCTTCGATCTTCTTAAGAATATCTTCGCTCAAAGTTACCGGCGGGATGGTACATGCCGAGTCGCCGGAGTGGATACCCGCCAGCTCGATGTGTTCCATGACCGTTGCCACAAAGGTATCTTCGCCGTCAGAAAGAGCATCGACTTCCGCTTCGATAGCGTTGCCCAAAAAGCGGTCGATCAGCATCGGGTATTCCGGACTGACCTGCAATGATTCCACAGCGTATTTGACCAGTGTGGGTTCGTCGTAGATCACCGCCATACCCCGGCCGCCCAGCACAAAGGAGGGGCGCACCATCACGGGATAACCGATCTTGCGGGCAAGTTTCACCGCTTCATCCAGCGAAGTGGAGGTGCCGCTTTCCGGCTGCTTGATGTTCAAAGCGATCATGCGTTCACGGAAATATTCACGGTCTTCCGCCAGACGGATACCTTCCGGCTGGGTACCGATGATATTCATGCCCAGATCTTTGAGTTCCTGTGCAATATTCAGCGGAGTCTGACCGCCGAACTGCACGATCACGCCTTCGGGCTTTTCCTTATTATAAATAGCGATCACATCTTCTACCGTAAGCGGTTCAAAGTAGAGTTTATCGCTGGTGTCGTAGTCGGTGGAAACTGTTTCCGGGTTGCAGTTCACCAGCACAGTTTCGTAACCGGCATCACGCAGAGCAAAAGCAGCATGTACGCAAGTGTAGTCGAATTCGATACCCTGACCGATACGGTTGGGGCCGCCGCCGAGGATCATGATCTTGCGTTTGTCGGAAACCTTGACTTCATCGGGTCTGCCGGAGTAAGTGCTGTAATAGTAATCTTCGCCGTTGGCGGTACCGGAAACCGGCACCCGGCAGTAGGTGGCAACGGCACCGGCTTTCATGCGGCGGTCACGCACCATGCTTTCGGAAACATTGAAGATCTTGGCAAGGTATTTATCCGAAAAACCATCTTTCTTGGCCTGAACCAGCAAAGCATCGTCCAACGACATCCAGTTGCAAGCCGCCAGTTTCAGTTCAAACTGGGCAAGTTCCCAAATCTGGGTCAGGAACCACTTGCCGATCTTGGTCTGCTTGACCACTTCTTCAACAGTTACACCCTTTTTGAATGCTTCGTAGATCTGGAAGAAGCGTTCGCTGGAGGGAGTTCTGAGTTTTTCTCTGAGTTCGTCGGCGGAAAGTTTTTCAAACTTCTTGACCATACCCAGACCGGCTCTGCCGATTTCCAGCGAACGGATCGCTTTCTGCATGGCTTCTTTGAAGTTGGCACCGATGCTCATAACTTCGCCCACGGCTTTCATCTGGGTACCCAGTGCATCTTTTGCCTGGGGGAATTTTTCAAAAGCCCACCGGGCAAACTTGACTACCACATAATCGCCGGATGGGGTGTATTTATCCATGGAGCCATCCCGCCAGTAGGGCATTTCGTCCAGCGTTACGCCAGCTGCCATTTCAGTAGAAAGTACAGCAATGGGGCAGCCGGTAGCTTTACTTGCCAACGCACTGGAGCGGCTGGTACGGGGGTTGATTTCAATAACCGTTACTTCGTCAGTCTTGGGGTTATGGGCAAACTGCACATTGCAGCCGCCGATAACGCCGACTTCGTCCAGAATTCTGTAAGCGTAATCCTGCAAGCGTTCCTGCAAAGCCTTGGGCACGGTCAGCATAGGAGCTACACAGAAGCTGTCGCCGGTATGCACGCCCATGGGGTCAACATTTTCAATATAGCAAACGGTGATCTTATTACCGTTGGCATCACGCATTACTTCCAACTCCAGCTCTTCCCAGCCGGATACGCACTGTTCAACCAGCACCTGACCGATCAAACTGGCTGCCAGACCGCGGGCCATAATATCCCGGAGTTCTTCAACATTATAAACGATACCGCCGCCGGTTCCGCCCATAGTGTAGGCAGGACGCAGCACCACCGGATAGCCCAGCTTGTTGGCGATAGCTTCGCCTTCTTCCACGCTGGTTGCCGGTTCGGAAGCTGCTACCGGTACGCCGATAGCCTTCATGGCGTTTTTGAATTCAATACGGTCTTCGCCCCGTTTGATCGCTTCCAGATCCACGCCGATAACTTCCACATTGTATTTGGCAAGGATGCCGGCATCGGCAAGGTCGATCGCCAGATTCAATGCGGTCTGACCGCCCAGGTTGGGCAGCAGGGCATCGGGTTTTTCCCGCACAATGATCTTTTCCAGACTCTGCACGGTCAAAGGTTCGATGTAAGTATGATCTGCCATACTGAAATCGGTCATAATGGTTGCGGGGTTGCTGTTTGCCAGAACAATTTCGTAACCAAGTTTGCGGAGCGTTTTGCACGCCTGAGTACCGGAGTAGTCGAATTCACACGCCTGACCGATGATGATCGGACCGGAACCAATAATGAGGATCTTGTGGATGTCCTTGCGTTGAGCCATCTTAAACCTGACTTTCTTTAACTCTATTTTAACGATTGAAATCAAAAAATATCTGCAATAAAACAGTACCAATACCGGCACACAAAAAAGCTGCCGCAATCAAACAAATCCGGCAAGCCACTTGTTAATATAATCTCTCAAAGCACTTTTTTCAAGCATTCTATACAATGTTTTATCAACTTTTCGCAAAATTCATTGGCTAACTCGTTATTTTGGCGGTATATTTATTAAAGAATACAACACAAAAGGGCGATTTACCAATGGAGAATTTCAGCAGTACCGGCAGCTTGCAAACGGCTTTGAAAAAGTATTTTGGATTCGATGATTTCCTCGATTATCAGCAGGAAGTCGTTGAAGCCATCGTTTCCGGTAAGGATTACTGCGTGATCATGCCTACCGGAGCGGGCAAATCCCTTTGTTATCAACTGCCCATACTGCTGAAAAAAGGCTACGGGATAGTGGTTTCGCCATTGATCGCTTTGATGAAAGACCAGATCGATTCTTTGCAGGAAAAATCCATCCCCGCAGCAGCCATCAACAGCGCAGTGGATTTTTACGAACAGCGGGAGATATTGAACAATGTTGCCCATGGTTCAGTAAAACTGCTTTATGTAGCGCCGGAACGGTTCGGCAACGAAAATTTTCTGGGATTTCTGGATAAATACCCGCCGGATATTCTGGTGGTGGACGAAGCCCACTGTATCAGTCAGTGGGGGCATGACTTCCGTCCATCTTACGCCAAACTCGGAGCAGTGGCTCGCCGGTTCAACATTCCGCAGGTTTGTGCATTTACCGCCACCGCCACCTTGAAAGTCCGGGACGATATCAAAGAAAAACTTGAACGCCCCGGCATGGTTTTTCATGTGGCAGGCTTCAAGCGGCCCAATCTCTCATTCAAGGTTTTAGAGTGCCGCAGCGGTGAAAAAATTGAGGCTCTTCAGGAACTGCTCAAAGAAAAAATTTCCGGAGCTACTATTATTTACACTGCCACCCGCAAGCAGGTCGATGAGCTTACCGGAATGTTGAATATTTTAGGTTATCATGCCGGGATGAGCGATGAAGAACGCACCCGTGTTCAAAACGAATTCATGCAGCAGCCCCACCCGGTGCTGGCAGCGACCAATGCCTTCGGTATGGGCATTGACCGCAGCGATGTAAGACGGGTCATCCACTACAATATAACCGGCTCGCTGGAAGCATATTATCAGGAAGCGGGCCGTGCCGGACGGGATGGCGAACCCGCTGAATGTATACTGCTTTTCAGCTACGGCGACCGCTTTGTGCAGGAGTTTCTTATTGAAATGAGCAATCCACCCACAGATCTTTTGCGGCGGCTTTACAAACATTTGATAAAATTGACTGAAAAGCGCAATGATCCGGAACTGGAAGTTTCTGCCAAAGATCTGGCGATTTTGCTGGATGCCAAAAACGATTCACAAATTTACAGTGCCTTGCGGATATTGGAGCATTACGGAAAGATCAGCCGCAACGGCCGCAGCGACAGCACCGGCACATTGCAGCTGCGGGGCAATGCAGTTTTACTTGAGCAAATGCACGCAGCCGAAAAGACCCAGCGGTCACGCTTTATCCACCGGGTGCTTAAAGAATATGGATTAACGACTTTTAAAACCACTTTCCACGATCTGGCAATGCTTACCGGTTTGAATTACGACCAGCTGCGGCGGGTGATGAATTTCCTCAACGGCGACACCTTGAACTGGCAGCCGGCTCCCGGCAGCGGCTTGATAAGCGTCAGTGATATAAACTTAAAAGAGCTGGATATAGACTATACAGCTCTGGAACGCAAACGCTCCTTTGAACTGGGCCGTCTGGAAGATGTCATAAGCTATGCCCAAACCAAAGGCTGCCGCCAGAGTGCTTTGATCAGCTATTTTGGCGAATCCGGCAAAAACTGGCAGTGTCAATGCTGCGACAACTGCGACCGCTCCGCCCAGCTCAAAGGCAAAGCGCATGAACTGGACGATGAGGAGCTGGATGCGGTCATGGCCATTTTGGAGTGCGTACAACGCTTCAATGGCAGATTCGGCAGAGGCAAATTGAGTTTGATCCTTTGCGGAGCCCGCCGCACGGAAATACTTAATTTGAATGTGCAGCACAGCTCCCATTTCGGCAGTTTGCGCCACTGGAAACAGGATCAGGTTCTGGATTACCTGCGGGCACTTGAAAAAGCCGGATTACTGCAAGCTACCGGCGGCGATTACCCCTGTTTGATGCTGACCGAAGAAGGCGAAGATTTTATCGAGTTCCCCACGCAGTTGACTTTGAGCTTGAAAAATCCGGATGCCGGAAAAAAGCCCGCGGCTAAAAAGCGTAAAAGTTCAGCAAAGGCAACCGGCGGCATCCTTGACCCGGCAGAAGCGGCAGCTGCCGGTTGCCGCCAACTTTTTGAACGCAGCGATCTGCGGGAAGAGTTGCGGCAGAAAAGATTGGCTGTTGCACAAGAGAAAAATCTCAAGGCTTTTCAGCTTTTCAGCGATGCGGTGCTGGATGAACTGGTATTAAAAATGCCCGTTACCATTGAAGAATGTACTCAAATCAAAGGTATCGGGCAGCAGAAAGCCAACACGGTAATGCCGGATTTTCTGGATATAATCCAGCGTTACCGTCAGGAAAACATGCTTTAAAGTATGGTCAGAGTAAACCGCATGACACTGTTGGCAAAAACCTTGCCGGCAACATTGTGCACATTGGAAAAATCAAGTTCTCTTACCCGGCAGAGCCAATGAGTATTTCCGTTGACCTCCAGTATAAAACCATGCAAAAATTGAGCTGTTTTATAAAGCATCTGCTCCACAAAAAACTTTTCGCTTACCGGATACCGGGCTGTCAGGCGCAAATCAAAAACATTGCACATTTTTGAGTTCCACTCCCGGCAATTTTCCAACTCCAGCGAACAACTGCCGCGGGGGTCGGGGGCAAAATGATTCAAGCACAAAGTGTGGTCAAAAACCGTATCGGTCTTTTCGGCAAGCAATATCCCCAGAGTGCGGAGCAGATCTTTCAAATCAGGCAAGACCATTTCCGGCAAAACTTCCGGGCGGGAATTTTCCGGCAAACGCTTGAACAATCCGCCGCTGCCATCGCCGGTTTCGCAATCAAACAACAGTTCTACACTGCCTGCTGCAAGCTCTTTATTGGAATCATGCACCAATCCATCAAAAAAACAGTGTTCAAACTCATAACCTTTACGGCGCTGATCCACCGGAAAAAGCTGAAGTACCCCGCCGGAAGTAAATACGCTTTTTTCCAAATCGCTCAAAACCTCCCAGACCCGATCGCCGCCGGACAACTCTAAAGTTACACTGCACCCCAACTTTCGCAGATGCCTGACTTCGGGCGGCAGAAAATCATCTCGCCGCAACTCATGCCAGAGTGGCTTCAAAGTTATGATACTCCTGCACAACCCCAGATATTCACCGGCAAAAACAGCCATTGATTCGCCGACTTCCCAAAAATCTTTAACATTGTTTTCCATAAAAAACCTCCTGTAAAAATGCGGAGTTTTGTCAACAAAATGCTTCCCGGAAAGAGTTTTTCTTTAAATAAGTTGTAAAAAAAATGAAAATATCTTTTCAAAAGATTGCATTTTTTTGCAAAAGTGCTAAATTATCTACAGTGCAATCGTGCGTGTGTAATTATATTTTAAGAAGAGAGCGTATTTTTATGAAGTCTGAATTTACAGGCCGCAAACTTTTAAGTCCGGAGCGGGAGAAACTGATCGTTGACTCACTCGCCGGTGGCATCCGCACTATTGCCGAGCTCAGCGAAAAGCTGGGGGTTTCCGAAGCGACCGTCAGACGGGATCTGCAATCACTGGAAGAACGCAATCTGGTTCGCCGGGTGCATGGCGGCGCAGAGCCGGTGCGGCAGGGCGGCAAAGCCGAACCGCTGTTCAACGAAAAGACTTCGCTGCACGCAACTGAAAAAGAGCTGATCGCCAAACGGGCAATGGATTTTATTCAGGATAATGACGCTATATTTCTCGATGGCGGCAGTACCGTGCTGGCACTGGCTCATAAACTCAAAGAGCGGAAAAATCTGACCATCGTGACCAACAGCCTTATGGCGGCAAGTGAGCTTATGGAAACCAGCCACCGGCTGATCCTGCTGGGCGGAGAATTCCGTGCCCGCAGCCGTACACTGGTGGGGCCTTTGACCAGCAGAATTCTGGATTCGCTGGCGATCCATACGGCTTTTATGGGGACTATGGGTTTTACCGCCGAAGCGGGTATTTCCACATCAGATCCCAACGAAGCGTATACTAAAGAGGAAGTAATGCGGCACTCGTCACGGGTGGTGCTTTTGGCGGACAGCAGTAAACTGGGCACGCCCAGTCTGGCGGGCAGCGGCAATGTGGATAATATCGATATAATCATAACCGACAATAAGGTCTCCGCAGAACTGGAAGCAAAGTTGGCTAAAAAGCATATAGAAGTGATCCGAACCGGGGTAACTCCGGAGAAGATATAAGTTAAAGTAAACAATCAACCATAAAACAATAAACCCTTTAAACGAAACAAAGGAAAGAAAAAAATGAGCAACAATTACTACAGTGATTCCGCTCCGTGTTTCAAGAAGGCGACCATCAAACTGAACAGCATTCCTGCTTATCAGTATGATTCCAGTGTTGCCGCTGAATACAAGGCCAAGAAGATCAGCAAAGCCGAAGTGCTGGAAATCTACGAATCCATGCTGACCATCCGTGAATTTGAAGAAATGATCCTCAAGTGCCGTACCGGTGCTTACGAAATCATCAGCGACTATGACTATCGCGGCCCGACCCACCTCTCCATCGGTCAGGAAGCCACCGCAGCCGGTGTTTGCAGTGTTCTGAACATCACCGACTTCATTACCTCCACCCACCGTGGTCACGGCGACAGTATCGCCAAGGGTTTCCACGCCATCAAACGCATGAGCGAAGAAGATATGCGTGCCCGCTGCCCGGAATATGCCTCCCTCAAGGGTGAAGAACTCCGTGATGCGGTTATGGAAGACCATGTTTTCCGTACCATCGCCGAACTTTTCGGTAAAGAAGACGGTTACGGCAAAGGCCGTGGCGGCGGTATGCACATTGCTGACTTCCGCGTGGGTCACCTTGGTGCAAATGCCATCGTCGGCGGCGGTGTTCCGATCGCTACCGGTGCAGCTATGACCTGCCGTATCGATCCTGCGTATCAGGGTCGTGTAGTTGCCACCTTTGCCGGTGACGGTGCTTATGCCAACGGTGTGGTGCTGGAAGCATTGAACTGGGCCGCTCAGGATCAGTTCAACGGTCCTCTGGCTAAGACCAAGTTCGGTCTGCCCTTGATCTTCATCATCGTCAACAACCACTTTGGTATGACCGGCCGTGCCGACGGCGAAGTCAACGGTTTGGATCACCTTGCCCGCCGTGCCGCCGGTTTTGACAACGACAACATGCACGCCGAAGTCATCAACGGTATGGACCCGATGGCTGTCCGTGATGCCATCACCCGTGCCAAAGCGATCATCGCCAAGGGCGAAGGTCCGGTGCTGCTGGAACTTGACAGCTACCGCTACTACGGCCACAGCCTCTCCGACCCCCGTAACGAATACCGTACCCGTGAAGAAGAAGCCCGTTGGCAGGAAGTCGACCCGGTTCCCTGCTTCCGCGCCGAGATCCTTGCCGGCAAGATCGCCAGCGAAAAAGAACTCGCTGCCATCGAAAAGAAAGTTGCCGACCGCAACGCCCGTGCCGCCCGTCGTGCTGCTGATGCCGCCGATCCGGATCCGGCTGATGTTATCAAACACATGTATACCGACACCTTCTGCGACGAAGTTCCTGCCCAGTACAGCGATGTCACCATCGACGAACCGCTTCCGGTGGTCAAGCGTGATGCCGAAGGCCGCGTGAACTATCGTGACGCCATCAAGGAAGGTTTGATGGAAGAAATGATGCGCGACAAGCGCGTGGTGCTCTTCGGTGAAGACGTGGCCGATTACGGCGGGGCGTTCAAACTCTCCAAGGG
>JAZMZK010000108.1:0-9714 GCA_045585955.1 Victivallaceae bacterium | reverse complement strand
AAACGGCGGCAGCAGCATGGACATCATGCCGATAAGGATCATGATCGAAGTGAACGGCATCTTGAACATGAGTCCGTCCATATCTTCAATATCCCGCGAACCGATCTTCTGTTCGATACGGCCCACGCAGAGGAAAAGCAGCCCCTTGCTGATAGCGTGGAAGCTGATGATCGCCAACCCGGCAGCATAAGCCAGCGGCGAATTGATCCCGGCACAAGCCACGACAAGACCGAGGTTGGAGATCGTGGAGTAAGCCAGCACCCGCTTGCCGTTGCTTTGGGTACAGGCAAGCAAAGCTCCACCGAGGAAGGTTATAGCACCGGCAAACGCCACCACCATCGTTACCCGGATATCGCCCTGATAATTGGGCATAAGACGCATCACCAGATAGACCCCGGCTTTCACCATGGTAGCTGCGTGCAGCATTGCCGAAACCGGTGTGGGGGCAACCATTGCCCCCAGCAGCCAGCTCTGGAACGGGAAAAGTGCAGACTTGGTAAAGGCAGCGATCGCCAGCAGCACTGCGGCGATGACCGTTACATCGGTTTTGCTGAAAAGTTCATTGAAAGTTTCGCCGCCGGTCTGATATTTGAGTACGATCACGCCCAGCACCAGCAACACACCGCCGAAGCTGTTGATCAGCAATGCCCGGACAGCGTTCTTGCTTCTGGCTTCGCCGCCATCCTGACCGATCAAGGCGTAGCTGCACAAGGTAGTGCCTTCCCAGAAGAAGCTGAAGAACGAAAGCTGGCTGGATACCACCAACCCGATCATCAACCCGAGGAAGCTCAAAAACACAAAGTAAAATCTTGCCAGTGAACCCGCACCTTCCGGCGCATGTTTCTGGTGATTTGCCATGTAACCGATGGAGAAAATCAAAATTGCCGCACCCACGCAGCAGCTGACCAGCAGCATGATGCGGGCGAGGTTGTCGATCTTGAAAAGTTCAAAACTGCCGTGGTCGCCGTGGATAAAGAGCCCACCGACCACTCCGGCGATCTGAAGTACGCCGAAAAGAGCGATCCACCAGTTTTTGATTTTAAGTGCCACGATCAGAATAACTGCAATGATCGCCAGTTCCAAACCGACGCCCACATGAGCCATCCAACCCGGTACCTCCATGGTCCAGATACCGTTGTCGCACAATGTTGAGAGGTACACCACACCGATACCGCCGGCGGCAATCAATACCGCAAGCACTGTTACCAGCGTAAAGCGTACCCGATCACAGGTGATTTTTCCGGCTGCAATACCACCGATAAGCGGCAATGCGATCAGCACCGGAAGCATCCATGAGATCCAATTCATAATATTGTCCTTTTGTTTGCGAAACATTCCCGGCGGTTGTATAGCGGAAATGTTTCTGTTTATAAAAATTTGATTATTTGATTTTTTCTTTAAGATATTTTATCCAGCTATCCATTCCTTCCCCGGTTTTGGCCGAAATACGCATGGTCTGCATATTTGTATTGACCTGTTTAATATTTTTAACACAAAGTTGGTAGTTCCAGTCCAGCGCTGCTTCCAGATCGCATTTGGTTACCAAGACCATTTCTGCGGCTGCAAACAACGCCGGATATTTCAACGGCTTTTCTTCGCCTTCCGGAGTGGAGAGCAATGCTATTTTGGCATTTTCCCCCAAATCGAATGCCACCGGGCAGACGAGGTTGCCGACATTTTCTATAAACAATATTTGCGTACCTTCCGGTACGGCACTTTCCAATACGCTCTGCACCCTTGCTGCATCAAGGTGGCAGCTGGAGTGCGTTTCTACTTGCGTAACTGCACAGCCGGTAGCTTTCATGCGTTGAGCATCTATATCACCGTATTGATCGCCCACGATCACGGCGGCTTTTATGCCGTCGGAAGCAAGTTTTTCCAGCGTATTGACCAGCAAGGTGGTTTTGCCGGAACCCGGAGAGGAAATAAGATTCAACGCTGTGATCTTCCGCCCCCGGAACCACCCCCGGTTTTCGGCAGCGATCCGGTCGTTGGCGGAGAGTATGGCAGTGCCGATAGCGATCTCTCTGGTTTCCGCTTCACTATGCGTGTGGGTATAAGTCGAACCATCCGGACGCATATGCGTATGTTCGCCGTGATGATGGTCATGTTCATGATCATGGTGATGATGAGTGTGTTCGTGGTGATGCCCCGAACAACCGCAATCTTTACACATTTTCAACCTCAATACTTTCCAATAAAAATTCATTGCCGCTTTCCCGGTGCAGAGATTCTTTTCCGCACTCCGGACATTCGATGTGCCAAGTGTCGAATTCAAACTCTTTACCGCAATTTTTGCAGCGGTGTTTCAACAATGCCATTTTAATTGCCAAACGGCAATTTCCCAAGCCGCTATCCGGAAAATTTTCCAGTGCCGGCTCCCACGCAAATTGCAGCGCCTCCGGGTCGATGCCCGAAAGGATTCCAGCTTTTACATGAGCGCAAGTGATTTTTACTTTGTGCTCTTTGCTGTAAGCAAGCAAACTTTCTGCCAACGCAGTCGCTATGGATAACTCGTGCATATCTACCTCAACAAATCCTCGGCAGCTGGTCGCCGGAGGGGACAATGAGTTTCCGCAACGCCCCCCATTCGCCTTGCAACTCTACCGAGCCATTACCTTCGCAGACAGTGCCGATAACTGCGGCGTTTTCATGTTTGGGCAACGCTTGCAACGCTTTGACGCAAGCTTCAGCAATATCGTCGGCAACCACTGCCACAAAACACCCTTCGCAGGCGGCAAACCCCGGATCTATACCCAGAAGTTTTGCAATCGCCGCAACCTCTTTGCCGATAGGGAGCTTGGCTTCTTCAATAACTCCATTGAAAGGCGTATTTTCAAAAATTTCACTGATTATGCCCAAAACGCCGCCCCGGGTGGCATCCCGCATGAATTTGAGCTTGCTTTTTGCCAGATTCCACACGGTTTCCACGCCGTTTTTCAACACCTGGCAATCGCTCTCCAACGCTCCACAATCCAGATCGTAGCGGTTCGCCATTACGCACAAACCGTGTTCGCCGATGTTGCCGCTGACAATGATTTTATCGCCCGCAGTAAAACGCTGACGGTCAAGCTCCATATTTTCCCGCTTGAAGCCCACTCCGGCAGTATTTATGTAAATACCGTCGCCGCTGCCCCGGGGAACGACTTTGGTATCGCCGGTAACGATCAAAACATTGGCGTTGGCGGCTTCTTTTTGCATACTGTCAAGGATTTTACGCAGTTCTGTTATTTCCAACCCCTCTTCAATGATCAAACTGCAAGTGAGGTATTTGGGGACTCCGCCTGCCATAAGTATATCGTTTACCGTACCGGCTACTGCCAGTTTGCCGATGTTTCCGCCGGGGAAAAATCTTGGCGTAACAACAAAGCTGTCGCTGGAAATCACCAGATTTTCCGGCGTAACGGCCCCATCCGGCAAACTTGCTAAAATATTATTGTTGAACCGGGTAGCTATTTCGTTGCGGATAAGATCGTTCTGCATTTTTCCGCCGCCGCCGTGGGCGAGCGTTATGATTTCGCTCATAAATTACCCCCCTGATATTGATAGATGGCAGCACATGCTCCTTCGCTGCTTGACATGCACGCTCCTGCCGGATTATCCGGCGTACAGACTTTGCCGAAAAGCGGGCAATCTTGGGGCTCGATAACTCCGGTAAGCACTTCGCCGCAGCGGCATGCGGGGTTTTCTTTACCCTCAACTCGGGATAAATCGAACCGTTTTTCAGCATCAAATTCAGCAAAAGCAGCTTTGAGTTTCCACCCGGCATTGGCTATATCGCCCAGCCCCCGCCATGTACTTGAGCTTAATTCAAAGTATTGCTCAATAAGTTTCAAGGCAAAGGTGTTGCCATTATCCCGCACCGCAGAAGTGTAATCGTTGAATAAATAATCCTGATCGTTCCGGGCAATGGCATCTAAAATAAGTTTTATGGCGTGAAGGATATTTTCAGCTTCAAACCCTGCCACCACCGCCGGTATATGCAGATTTTTGAAGTAATTGAACCCCACTACGCTTGCTACATGCCCCGGCAGCAGCAAACCGGAGAGCTGTTGAGTTTTGCTCAATTCTGTAAGCACCGGAGTAATTTCTTTGAAGTCGGAAAGCAGTGTAAAGTTTTTGACCTTTTTTTCCACACACCCCGCCATCAAAGCGGCGGCGGCACTTAATGTGGGGGCAAAGCCCACAGCGGCAAAGACCACCTCTTTATCGGGGTTGTCAATAGCGTAGGCAAGGGCATCTTCGGGGGAATAAACCAGTTTCAGGTTCTTTTCGCCCATCAAAGAACCGTTGGTTCCGGGAATGCGCAAAAGGTCGCCGAACATTGCCACCGTTACATTGCTGCGGAGCAAAGTCCGGATCTTTTCAATAAAAAGCACCCCCGATACACAAATCGGACAGCCCGGCCCGGAAATGAGCTTGACATTCTCCGGCAGGAGGGCACGCAAATTATTCTTTGCTATTGCGTGAGTATGCGTACCGCACACCTCCATTATCCGTATTGCCGGAATACAGGGCATTGCAGCTTTTTTCAAAGCCGCTTGCCAGAAATTTGCACTTTGCAAATCCATAAAAACGCCTATCAAATCTTAATCAGTAAGCTCGTTTTTCAGCTCTTCAAAAATCTTGAGTTGCTCTTTGAGTTTTACCGGATCGACTATTTCAATGGCATAGCCGGCATGGACTAAAACATAGTCCCCCACTTTAGCGTCGGGCAGCAGCCGCAGACTTATTCTGCGGGAAACCCCATCCAGATCCGCCATAGCGAATTTGTCGGGCAATATATCAGTAAGCCGCATGGGCCAGGCTATACACATAAAACACTGTTCCAAATTTATTAAATACCATAAACTGACTTAATATACACCATCCCCGGAAAAATGCAATTTTTACCCCCGGATTTTTGCACAAATCACCAGTTTTGACCGGCATGTAAATCAGCGCTTACTTTTGAAATTTTGCACAAAACGGTTATCAGTCAATGTGTTGAGTTTATCCCGCAATTTGGCAGCCCGTTCAAACTCCAGACTTTCGGCGGCGGCGAGCATCTCCACTTCAAGGTCATAGACCAGTTGGGTAAGCTCTTTTTCGCTCAAATTCTTTACTTCTATGCGTCCTGCTGCACCGCTGGAACCGCTGCCGAATACGCTGGCAGCCGCTTCGCTGGCGGCGTGGCGGTCGTTGTTGGACTTTACCACATCGGTAATAGTTTCCCGCTTGGCTTTTTCGATGGTTTTAGGTACAATATTGTGTTCTTTATTGTATGCAATTTGCTTGTTGCGGTGTTTTTCGGTCACATCCAAAAGTTCCTGCATGGCGGGAGTGACCGTTTCGCCGTAAAGAATGACTCTGCCTTTGGCGTTGCGGGCAGCACGCCCCGCTACCTGAATAAGCGACCGGGCACTGCGTAAAAAACCTTCTTTATCGGCATCAAGGATCGCCACCAGTGTTACTGAAGGCAAGTCGATACCTTCCCGCAAAAGGTTGATTCCGATCAGGCAGTCGAATTCACCTTCCGAGAGTTTGCTCAACACCTTGACCCGTTCCAGAGCATCCATTTCGGAATGAAGATAGCTTACCCGCAACTCAAGTTCGTTAAGGTAATCCGACAGGCGTTCCGCACTTTTCTTGGTCATAGTTGTAACCAGCACCCGCTCTTTGCGGCGGGCACAATCTCTGATTTCGGCAGCTACATCGTCCACCTGACCTTCCAGCGGCCGCAGTTCGATTTCCGGATCCAGCAAGCCCGTGGGGCGGATGATCTGTTCCACCGGGGGAGGGGTGCGGTCAAGTTCGTAATTGCCGGGAGTGGCTGATACATAGATCGTCCGTTGGGTCAAGGCTTCAAATTCCTCAAACTTCAAGGGCCGGTTGTCCAATGCACTGGGCAGCCGGAAGCCGTGGTCGATCAATGTCTGTTTGCGGTTGCGGTCAGCTTTGAACATGGCGTTGATTTGGGGTATGGTCACATGAGATTCATCAATGATCGTCAAATAATCTTTCGGGAAAAAGTCCAGCAGACAGGGCGGTCGGCTCCCCGGCGAGCGTTTGGCAAGGTGCCGGGAGTAGTTTTCTATACCTGAAGCGTAGCCGAACTCTTTAAGCATTTCTATATCGCTGGTGACCCGCTGGTAAATTCTTTGAGCTTCCACCAGCAAGCCTTGTTTTTCAAAAAAGTTGACCTGTTCGTGCATCTCTTTTAGGATAGTTTCGCTGGCTTCTTCGATGCGTTTGGCTGGCAAAACAAAGTGTTTGCACGGGTAAAAAGTGATGGTTGCCGGACGGGTTTTTACATGCCCTGAAACCACATCGTGCCGGGAAATGGCTTCGATTTCGTCGCCCCAGAACGACAGCCGGATAAAGTCATCCCGCTGGGGTTCAAAGATTTCGATAGTATCGCCCTTGACCCGGAACTGTCCGGCGGCGGGGGCGGTGTCGTTGCGTTCATATTGTATATCTATAAGTTTACGCAAAAAATCATCCCGGTCAACGCTTTCACCCGCCGAAACTGTTACACACATATTGGCGTAATCCTCCGGCGAACCCAAGCCGTAAATACATGATACACTGGCTATAACGATAGTATCACGCCGCTCCAGCAAATTGGCGGTGCTGGCCAGCCGGAGTTTTTCGATATTTTCGTTGATAGATGCATCTTTGGCTATATAGGTATCAGTAGCAGGAATATAGGATTCCGGCAGATAATAGTCGTAGTAACTGATAAAATACTCTACCGCATTATCCGGGAAAAACGCTTTGAATTCGCTGTATAACTGTGCCGCCAGTGTTTTGTTGTGGCTCAAAACCAGTACCGGGGAATCCAGTTGAGCTATGACATTAGCTAATGTAAAGGTCTTGCCCGAACCGGTTACCCCCAACAGGGTCTGTTCTTTGGCTCCGGCGGCAAAGTTTCTGACCAGCGAATCAATGGCTTGCGGCTGGTCGCCGGATGGTTTATATTCTGATTTTAACTGAAACAAGCTCAAGATTTATTCGCCTTTTTCCAAATCCATCATGTAACAAACCTGTTCGACTTTGAGTTTGAAGCCTGCCCGTTCATAAGCTCTCCGGGCAGGGGCGTGGGCATCGTCCAAACCGGTAGTGACCATAACTGCACGCATTCCTTCGGCTTTGAAGCGTTCCAAAACCGCCTGATACATCTCCTGACCAACGCCTTTTTCGCCGCAATTTGGATCAACGGCGTTATTGGATATTTGTGCAACTTTGCTGTTGAAGTTCATCATTATACAGATAAACCCCACCACTTTGTTGTTGCGTTCTGCTACATATATCCAGTCCGGATGTTCGGCAAAAAACTTGTGTAGCCACGGAGTTTTGCTGTTGCGGCAGTCGGGGTTTACTTTATTGTAGAGTTCCTTGCCGAAAGCATCTTCCAGATGGTCAAAAATTTTCTCCCACGCAGCTTTGGCTATGCGGCAAACGGTATCAAGGTCTTCGGCTTTACAAAAGCGTATCATAAAAGTAATCTCCTTTTCGGGTAATATAGAGCATAAAATCGGGATTGCAAACTTAAAAATCGTTTAATTGCTTGAAAAATCTTCAATCGGTGTTACATTATTTTCAAAGTTGTTGTCTTCTATAACAAATCTAAAACTTTGTGAGGTGTATTATGAGTGGAATTTTCAAAGCCTACGACATCCGGGGGATTTTCCCCACCGATCTTAATCAAGCTATGGCGGAAAAAATCGGTCAGGCTTATGCTGTTTTTACCGGTGCCAAAACTGTGGTGGTCGGTCGGGATATGCGGCCCCATTCGCAGGATATGTTTGACGGGCTGGCTGCCGGTCTGGTCAAAATGGGCTGTAAGGTCATTGACTTGGGGCTTTGCTCAACACCTATGAGCTACTTTGCCAACGGTACCCTTAAAGCCGATGGCTCCATTATGATCACAGCTTCCCACAATCCCGGCGAGTGGAACGGCTTCAAGCTCTGCAAAGCCAATGCCGTACCCATCTCCGGAGCTACCGGCATTATGGATATTGAAAAGCTGGTTATGGAAAATAACTTTACAGCGGCAGCCACTCCCGGAACGGTTGAAAAATATGACATCGCTCCAGAATATGGTGCATTTTTGCGCAAGTTTGCCAAGTTCGGCGATAAAAAGCTCAAGATCGTGGTTGACTATGCCAACGCCATGGGCTCTTACGAAATCGCCGGTATCGAGGATATGTTTGAGATCGTACCTATGTATAAAGAGCTGGACGGCACTTTCCCCAACCACGAAGCCAATCCGCTGCACCTTGCTACATTGGATGACATCCGTGCCAAAGTCAAAGAAGTTGGTGCCGACTTTGGTGCTGCCTTTGACGGCGATGCCGACCGCTGCGGATTTATTGACAACAATGGCGAAATTATCCCCATGGACTTGTTTACGGCATTGATCGCCCAGGATATTCTTGCCGACGGTCCTGCCACCATTCTTTACGACTTGCGGAGCAGCCGTGCTGTTAAGGAGTGTATCGAAGAAAATGGCGGCAAAGCCATCATGTCCCGGGTTGGCCACGCATTTATCAAACAGCAGATGCGGGAAACCGGTGCGGTCTTTGCCGGAGAGCTTTCCGGACACTATTACTTCAAGGAAAACTTTACCGCCGAGTCCCAGGGGCTGGCTTTGATCAAACTTACCAATCTGGTGGTCAAATCCGGTAAGAAAACTTCCGAGCTGGTGGCTCCGCTTTTGCGTTACAGCTCCTCCGGAGAAATCAACAGCCGGGTTGCCGATGCCGGAAAAGTCCTTGCCGAGATCAAAGCAAAGTATACTGATGGCGAAGCCTTTGAACTGGATGGTTTTTCTGTGGAATATGCCGACTGGCACTTCAATGTCCGTTGCAGCAACACCGAGCCTCTTCTGCGGTTGATCGTGGAAGCCAAAGATGAAAAAATGATGATCGAAAAGCGTGATGAGCTGCTGGCGATCATCCGTAAATAAGTCAGGATCGGTCAAGTGAGGGAATATTGTGTTTACAATGCCGGATTTCCCGGCGATACAACTGTGGAGCTGCTCAAGCGGTTTGATCGGGATGTTGCACAGCGTCAGCCGGATGCAGTGGTGCTGCTTGCCGGATCCAACGACATGTTTTATCCGGGGCATATACTGGATTTGGCGACTTTTCAGAAAAACTACAATATATTGCTTGACCGGATAGAAAATATCGGCGCACAAGCTGTGGTGCTGACTGCGCCGCGTTTTCTTAAGAATCTTTTGATCGAGAATTTTCCGGAAACTATCAACCACCCGTTAAGCCTGGATGAGCGGCTGGATATGCTTAATCAAGCCATCCGGGCCACTGCCAACGAGCGTTACATACCTCTGGTGGATGCTAATAAACTCATTGATCCGGTGGATGATACAGTTTACTCAATGGTGCTCAATGTTGCCAACAGCGGCAGACATGACGGTATGCACATGACCGATGAGGGGTATAAAGTAATTGCGGAAAATGTCTGCAAAGTTCTCAAAGAGCACTATCCGGATGCCCGGAGTGTGGTCTGTTTCGGCGACAGCATAACCTACGGCGTTTACATGCCCGGCAAAGGCACTGCCGCAGAAGATGCCAAAACTTATCCCGGTCAGCTCTGCAAGCTGCTTAACAGCGGCTTTTAGTGCTTAAAATCAAAGCTCTGTTCCCAATGCGGGTAGGTAGATAAAAATGACAGATATACCTGTGCATTGAGAATTTTTTCAAAATTTGA
>JAZMZK010000107.1:0-23425 GCA_045585955.1 Victivallaceae bacterium | reverse complement strand
TGCATTACAGGGTAATGCACCAAAGGAACCCTCATTGATTGAAGATTTTTTCATAAAGTCTATCCCCTGAATCAAGTTATAAATATATCATTAATAATACACTTTATACAGTATAATACATTTTCCTTTAAAAGTCAACCCCTTGACTGAATTTTTGCGGAAAATATGTTTAGAAATATGTTTACTTTGCCAGATCGTTGATAACTTTTGCCGCCATGAACAACCCGAAGATCCCCGGCATGAAGGAGTTGCTGCCGATTATGGGGCGTTCTCCAGCGGCTCCCGGCTGGATGGCGCCGGAATTGACTTCAGGAGAGAATACACACATGATGCCTTTAGTGATATTGTACTCTTTTTTGAGCTTGCTGCGAACATTTTTTGCCAGCTTGCAGCCGTAAGTTTTGCTTATATCAGCATATTGGATCTGCGTGGGGTCAAAGCGGCACCCGGCACCCATGGCGGCAATTACTTTGATTTTTCTCTGATACGCTTCGGCAAGCAAAAAACACTTGTCGTCCAAGCTGTCGATGGCATCAACAACATAATCAAAGTTGCCATCTTCCAGGATTTGAGCGATATTTTCTCTGCTCAAACGCTCCGGAACTGCCTGTAAATCAAGTTGAGGATCAATATCGTTTATGCGTTCACGCAACACATCGGTTTTGAGTTTGCCAATGGTTGAACGCAGTGCCGGCAGCTGCCGGTTCAAATTGGTAGGGTGTACTTTATCCGGGTCGTAAACGGTCAGGTGCCCGATGCCGCTGCGGGCGAGAGCTTCGGCGGCGTAAGAACCTACCCCACCGGCTCCGGCAAGCAGTATCCGGGCAGTGCGGAGCTTTTTCATGGCGTTTTCGCCATACAAAACCACGCTTCTTTGCAGAAAATCATCGAAAGTTTCCGGCATTGTTACACAACCTTTCAAACTGTTTATACATAAGCTCTTGCAATTCGGGTAACCCAATATCCAGCTTTTCTGCCATAAGCCGATAATGCTCTTCTATGTCACCGGCAGTCGGATCGTCGGTTTCCAAAACTATTCTGTGCAGAAATTCTTTATGCTCTTTCAGAAAATCCAGCAACGGTTTTTGAGCGTAGATTTTCGGCGGCAGCGACAAGATAAAATGGGTGGTTCGCCAAAGCTGTTCTGCCAGCTCCAGCTTGCCGCAAAAGTAGTGGATCACTGTCGGAACCTGCCATTTCAAAGTTTTGTATATTTGCAGAAGTTCCGAAAAACACTTTACACAATGTATGAATAACGGTTTGTTCAGCTTTTGAGCCAGCGTTGCTGTCTGGCTGAAAATCGCCATTTGTTCAGTTAATGGCAACTTGCCCTTCAAGCGGTCAAGTCCCACTTCGCCAATGCCGGTAAACCGGCTGTTTTCAGCAGTTTTGGCAAATTCTTCGCTCCACGGTTCGCCCTGCCACGGGTGGAGTTCCAGCGTGGCAAAGCAATTCTCCGGCAGCATCAGAGCCGCTTCAGAAAGCGGTACAGAAATTATCCGCACCACATCCTTGGATACGCTCAAAGGCTGCTGCCGGTCAAGGTGAGTATGAAAATCCACCGTGGGGCAAACTTGGCTTACGGTCATTTTTCGGGGGCGATCAAGTCGCGGTTTTTGATAAAGTAATTCAGACCCGAACCGACGGTCACGATCACTATTGCCCACAAAAAGACGCTCCAGATATGGCGGAGTTTTACGGCTCCGCAAATAACTGTATCCAGATCAAGCACATGTATCCAGATCAGGCAGCCGATAAAGAGCATGACCATTTGCAGGAAGGTTTTCAGCTTGCCGAACTTATCGGCACTGATGACTTTGCCGGTTTTGGTTGCCAGCAGCCGCAAGCCCGTTACCATAAACTCCCGGCAGATGACCACCGCTGCCACCCATGCCGCCAGCAGCTGGAACTCTACAAGTATAAGCATGATGGTCGTAACAAATATTTTATCTGCCAGCGGATCCATCAAGGCTCCGAAATCTGTTACCTGATTCCACTTGCGGGCAAGGTAGCCATCGGCAAGGTCGGTAACGGCGGCGATCACAGCCAGCGAAAAAGCTATATAACGCAGAATCATTTCTATATCGTCGGATTTGACTTTGACCCCGCCGGGGATCCCGGAGTGGGTAGCCAAAACCAGGGCTATAAAAATCAGGATTATTCGACCTACGGTCAGAATGTTGGGTAAATTCAAAGGCATTTTTTCTGTTCCCTGTTACTGAATTTATATATTGCGGTATATTAATTTAGCACAACTTGCCGTATAAATCAAATGTTTCTGCTTCAGTAATCAAAACCTCGTAGATTTCTCCGGTTTTCAGCCGTTTATTCCCGGTAAAATAGACTATGTTATCTATATCGGGAGCGTCAGCAAAGGTTCTGCCCGCACCTTTTCTGCCTTCGGCTTCGTCGCAGATGACTTTTACGGTTTTGCCCACCAGCGATCGATTGTGTTCAAGTGCGATCTTTTCCTGAAGAGCCATGATTTTTTCTGCCCGCTCTTCGGCAACACTGCTTTCCACCCGGTCGGGGCGTCCGGCTGCCGGGGTGCCCGGTTCCGGCGAGTAGCTGAATACGCCAAGCCGGGCAAATTTTTGAGTTTTCACAAACTCCATAAGTTCGGCAAATTCTGCTTCGGTTTCGCCGGGCAAGCCGGTGATAAAGGTGGTGCGGATAGCTGTTTCCGGCCGGGCGGTGCGGATTTTTGTCAGCACATCTTCAATGGTTTTGCGGTCGGTTTTGCGGCCCATTTTCAAAAGTATATCGCTGTTGATATGCTGCAAAGGTATATCCAGATAAGCAAGAATATGTTTGTTGACTGCGTATTCGGCAAAAAACTCATCGGTGTAATGCGCCGGATGGGTGTAAAGCAAGCGGATGGAAAAATCCCCTTCCAGCTTATCCATTTCGTGCAGCAGTTTTGCCAGCGTGGTTCCGTCATTGCGGTCAGCACCGTATGCTGTAACATCCTGGGCGATAACGATCAACTCTTTAACATCGTTGGCAATGAGGTTCCTTGCTTCGGCAAGCACCGACTCTATGGAGCGGCTCCGCAGTGAACCCCGGATCAGCGGTATACTGCAATAGGCACAGCGGTTGTTGCACCCGTCGGCGATCTTCAAATACGCTACATGGGGCAAAGTCAGCTGCAAGCGGGGCGTGTTTTCGTTATATAAGTAGGTCGGTTCAGCGGCATCACCGGTGGTGTAACCGGCTTTTGCCGACTGGAAGGTCTTGAATATATCGCCCACGCCGTCCACGCCGCTCCAGGCATCGACTTCGGGGTATTTGCTGCGGATGATATTTTCTTTATCCTGCTGGATAAGGCAGCCTGCCACAATAAGTTTCCGCACCTGCGGAGCGTGATTTTTCCAGCGGATACCCTCAAGGATGGCACTTTCGCACTCACTGCGGGCGCCCGGCAGGAAGGCACAGGTGTTTATGAGGTAATATTCGGCAGAGTTTTTATCAAAGTTAAGCATTATGCCGTTGGTCAGCAATATTCCTGCCATAACTTCGCTGTCCACCAGATTTTTCGGGCAGCCCAGACTTACTAAATATACACCTTCAGCGGTAAAGCGGTTTTTGCGTCGCAAACTCATTTTTTTTCCTTTGCAGGTGGTTCAATAAAATAAAATTTTTCCAATAACTCCAACGCCGTGGCTCTGTTTTCGGCAGCGATCACGGGATTTTTGACCTTCCACATCCGTTCCGGGTTTTGCAATTCAAACATATTATCCTGTAAATCGCCGGAAAGAGGCGGATTGTTTTCACCGGTACTTAATATGACAAACTTTGCCCGTTCCAGAATCGGCAGCATCCCGGCTATATCCCAGAGTTTGAAGTCGCCGCAGTAGGCTGTGACTTTGCCGGTAAGCAGTAAATAAAGTGATCCCACGCAGCTGCAAATGGAAAAGAGTGCGTTTTTGCCGCCAAAACCCCACTTGCGGGTGGGCATCTGCCCCAACGAAATGTGTCCGGCAATGCCCAGCGGATTGCTTTTCAGTTCAAACTCCGCCCAGTCGGTGGGGTTTTGCAGCTGTTTCCAGACTATTTTATCTTTGCAAGTGGCAATGAGTTTATCAAATCTTGGCAGATAGACTGCCCCTTCCACGAGCTTGCCAGTTTTCATCAAACCCAGCGAGATACCCCAGAAATCCATGTGCGAGGAATAGGGTGCCGTGCCGTCAATGGGGTCAAGCACCCAGCAGCAGGGGCTTTTCAACGCTTCTTCAACATAGCTTACGGGGTGTTTTTCGATAGTTTCTTCGCCGATCATGTAGCTTGAGTTTGCCGGATCATCCAAAGTTCCGGCAAAAAGCTGTTCAATGGTTTTATCGGCAATGGTTACAACGGTGGCATCGCTCTTCAATTCTGCCGGTGGGGCTTCAAAGTAATCCAAAGCGATCTTGCCCGCCTGTTTGAAAAGCCCGGCAAGTTTGTCCGGATCCCACTGGGGGTGTGATGAAATCATATTGTTCCTCGCATAAAAAACAAAAACGGCGAAGACGCGGCATTAACCGCTTCTCCGCCGTTGCTTGTGAAGCATTGTCCAGATCAGTTGATCGGCTTGGTCTTGGGCAGACCGTAGACTTTGTCTTCGGCGATCCGGCCTTCGGCACGGAGAATATTGAGCCGTTCAAAACGCTTCATCACATTGCGTTTTTTGCGGATCTTGCCGCCAACGCGGAGACTTGCATGCTGTGACATTGTTGCACCTCGATCGTTATATGGTTAAAATTTGAAAAATTCCATTTTTACAAGTTGTATGTCTTTATAATATGGCTTATATTTTAAAATATTCAAGTTTTAAACGCATTTTTTTCGGGATTTTTTATGTTTTGCAAGGGTAAAACTGCATTGGAGAGCTTTTTCAGTGGCTTGGCACATCTCTTTAGAGTTGTGCTGTTTGCCGGTTTTGCGCTGACTGCCTGCGGTAACACAGTTGAATTGACGGTCATAGCATCGGCAGATTTGCACGGCGATTCTGAACAGATCCGCAAAGCGGTCGCTCCGGCGGTGAAAAATATTTTTCAACAGGCTCCCGGACGGGTGATCTATGTGGATGCCGGGGATTGTGCGCAAGGCTCGTTAAAAATTTTACGCTCCCGGGGCATGGGTATATTACCGGAACTTTACCGGGCAGGGTGTTCGATATTTGTTCCCGGCAATCACGAGCTGGAATTCGGGTTTGAAGCCTTCAAAAACATTGTCCGTGATTTTCCCGGAACAGTTTTAGCAGCAAATCTTTACGCTCCGGAGCTTGACGGTAGTTTCAAAGATTTTGTCATTGTGGAAATGTCGGGCGTAAAAATCGCTTTTATCGGGCTGATGCTGAAAAATATGCAGAACGCTTTTCCGGTGGAAGAAACCCGCTTCCGGACTCTGCCGGGGGCGGCAGTTTTGCGCCGGAGCGTCAACCGGGTTCTGGCGGAAAAAGCCGATGTTATAGTTTTGGTGCGCCATGCCGGAAAATATGGCGGGGGAGAAAATACTTACGATTTAGTAAAACATGTCCCTGAAATAGATCTGGTCATCGGCGCTCACACTCATTTGCCGGATGCCGGATCGATGGTGGGGCGAAGCTGGTATGTTCAGCCGCCCGCTCATGGAAAAGCGTTGGTGAAAATCAATTTGATCTTTGATCGCAAGCTCAAGCGAGTTAAGCAGATAAAGAGTTCACTGCTGCCGCTTCCCCAATACCGGAAAATTGATTCTGAAGAGTTGGCAGCGGCTCCGTCGATCATGGGGAAAACACTGGATTATCCGGCAGAAAAAATCGCAGAAAAATTCAATGCCGATCTGGCGCTTTACGCTGTAAGCAGTCCGGCCAAATTGCAAGCTCTGTTGCAGAACGCGGCTCCCACGCAAGGCGATTATTACAGGGTGTTTCCTTACTTTGACCCAATAATAACTGTAAGGGTTTCTGCCGGAGAATTTAAGGTCATAGCTTCAGAATACAGCAAATTTTTACGCAAACGCAAGCAATATCTGGCAAAAAAGGGTTTTCAGGTAAATATGGTACGCAGTCAAGTTCGCTCCGTTACTATTGATAAAAACAAAGAGTCCTACACGCTCGCTCTCTCGGCATACGCTGCCGCCGGAGCCGGAGGAAATCTGCCGGATACCGCGCGTTTGCTGAAAAGCAAAATAAATCACCGGCAGGCGGAAAATACGCCGGGAATATGGGAGATATTGTGCGAACAGAGTTTTTTGCCGGGGAAAATTGAAGATTTACACTGAAAAAATGATTTTCAACCTTGAAAAAAGCGTTTTGAGATGATAAATTACCAACCAAAGCTTTTTTCTTTAAAAATATAAAGATCCAAAAAAGGAGAATCCTATTATGTCCAGAAATTACAAGATCGCAGTTCTGCCCGGTGACGGTACCGGGCCGGAGGTCGTGGCAGAGGGCTTGAAAGTTATGCGCGCTGCTGCGCAGAAGTTCGGCTTTACTTTCAGCGAAACTACCTTCAACTGGGGCGGCGAACACTATCTTGCCACCGGCGAAATCCTGCCCGAAGATGCAGTTGATCAGCTCAAGAAATTCGATGCTGTGTTCCTCGGTGCCATCGGCCACCCCAAAGTCAAACCCGGTATTCTGGAAAAGGGTATCTTGCTCAAGCTGCGTTTTGAACTTGACCAGTATATCAACTTGCGCCCCATCAAACTTTTCCCCGGCGTGGAAACTCCCCTTGCCAACAAGAAGCCTGAAGATATCGACTATGTGGTGGTGCGTGAAAATACCGGCGGCATTTACACCGGTATCGGCGGCGTTTCCATGAAAGGTACCGAACACGAAGTAGCCTGCCAGAGCGAAGTCTACAACTATCATCAGGTGGAACGCTGCGTGCGTTACGCTTTTGAACTTGCCAGAAAACGCCACAGCAAAGAAAATCCGTGGCGCGGACTCTCCGCCGAAGATATTGCTGCCGGTAAGACTGCCCAGCTGACTTTGTGCGGCAAATCCAATGTTCTGACCTATGTATTTGATCTGTGGGAACGGGTCTTCTACAAGGTTGCAGAAGAATTCCCGGAAGTCAAAACCGCTTACTGCCATGTTGATGCTACTACTATGTGGATGGTCAAGAACCCCGAATGGTTCGATGTTATCGTGACCAACAACATCTTTGGCGACATCATCACCGATTTGGGCGCTATGACCCAGGGCGGTATGGGGATCGCTGCCGGTGGTAACCTCAACCCCACCAAGGGCGGGGTGAGCATGTTTGAACCTATCGGCGGTTCGGCTCCCAAATATACCGGTATGAACATCATCAACCCGCTGGCTGCGGTTTGCGCCGGAGCTATGCTGTTGGACTTCATCGGCGAAAAAGAAGCCGCTGCGGCAATCGAAAAATCCGTGGCGTATGTTACCGGCAACAAGCTCGAAAGCATGGCAGCCGGTAAGATGGGTTACAGCACCACCGAAGTTGGTCAGCTGGTTATCGACAACCTTTGAACTGACTTGTGCTCATGCAAGGCGTGGACTCTGAAAATAATGTAAAAAAAATACCGGCAAATCCGCTTTGGGATACCCGGTTCAAGAGTTACGCCTTTGCTGACGGTGTTGACGATGCTCTGCGCAGGGAGTTCTGCAATGCAGAATCTCTGCTTATGCAGAGCCGGATCGTGAAAAATTCCCGGTCAACTGCGGCCGGGATTTTCCGTTTGCATGGTAGAGATTATTTTATCAAGCGCAGTAATGTAAAAGGTTTGTTCAGACGGTTGCGCCGCATTGGAGCGCTCTCCCGGGCAAAACGAAATGCTCTGATGGCTGAAGAATTGGCGAAAATCGATGTGCTTACGCCCCAAGTGTATCTGGCGCTGGATACCAGACCTTACGGTTTGCCGGGGTGCAGCTATTTGATAACCGAGTGTTTTCCTGCACCGATAACGGTGGTGGGCAATTTGCCGGAACTGCTGGATTTTTACGGAAGCAATGATGTTTGTATCAGTCAGCTTGCCCGGTTGGCGTGTTTGCTGCACAATAACGGTATTGAGCACGGCGATTTTAAGGTCAACAACATATTGGCGGTAAAAGAGGGCAGCGGCAGGTTCCGGCTTGGCGTATTTGATTTGGATGGATGCTGCAAATATCCCGGAGTCTGTCCGGATGATATAAGGATCAGAGAGCTGGCGCGAGTTGCCTCGTCTTATTTCCTGGCATCCTACAATCTGCGGCTTTATGACCTTGCCGACGAAGCGGAAAACCGCAAACTTTTTTTGCAGAGCTATGCGGAACATGGCGGCGGGGACTTTACGGGAAACAGGGATTTTCACCGGCGGATAGAAAAGTTTTTTGCCGATGATATAAAACACAGGACACGCAATGACTGAAGAAAAATGGCTTTATTGGGATGATTCAGTACACGATCCCTATTTTAATATGGCAATGGACGAAGTGCTGTTGAGCAATTCGGCTTTGCAGAATAATCAGGTACTGGTGCGTATATACCGCTGGGATCGGCCTTCGGTATCGTTCGGCAGTGCCCAGCTCTGCCCGGTGGAACTGGCAGATAAATATACATTGGTCAGACGCCCCACCGGCGGCGGCGTGGTTTACCACGATGTTGATTTGACTTACACCGTAGTCGTGCCGCCGGAACACAAAATTATGCAGCTTGACCGCATGGAGAGCTACAAGGTTTTCCACGAGGCACTGCTTATGAAAATGACCGAAGATGGCGTGGAAGCAGTTCTGGAAAGTCACGGTACCGATCATGTAGACCGTGCCACCATGCAGTGTTTTGTTTCGCCCAGCCGCTTCGATCTGGTAGCGCCTTCCGGCAGCAAATATGCCGGGGCTGCCCAACGCCGGACTCGCATGGGTATCTTGCATCAGGGCAGTATCAAGCTGGAAGCCGCCGGAGGCAGCTGGGAAAAACTGCGTGACGAATTGCTCCAGAGCCTTGAACTTAAATTCAACATAAAATTTACCAGATGGCAGCCGCCGCAAAGCGTGATCGACGAAGCCGAAACGCTGGCAAGAGCCAAATATGCCACTGAAAAGTGGAACATCGACCACGAGTATTGATTTTATTATGCCCGAAGATATAGAAAAACTCAAGAAAAAATTGGGATTGACTTTCCGTGAACCCCATTTGCTTAAAGAAGCCTTGACCCACCGTTCTTATGCGGTGGAAAATAAGCTTGCTTACGATAATCAGCGGTTGGAGTTTCTGGGCGATGCGGTCTTGGAGATCATTCTCACTGAATATTTGTATGCAGTCTATCCGGAAGCTGACGAAGGCGTGATGACCAAGATGCGTTCCGCGCTTGCCCAGCAGGAGGCGATCGCCAAACTTGCCCGGGAGCTTGAGCTGGGGCGTTATATGTTTATCGGCCGGGGCGAAGCCGCATCGGGCGGTTCTGACCGGGATTCGTCGTTGTGCGATTTGTTTGAAGCTGTTTTGGGGGCGTGTTATCTGGATGCAGGTATGGAGTTTGCCCGCAAATTTATTATTGATTTGGTCAAAGCAAGTTTTCCGGCACCCCACCGGCTTTTGTCGGGGTTGAACCCCAAAGGCACTTTGCAGGAATATACTCAACATAAGTTCGGGCATACTCCGGTATACGCAGTTTTGCAGGTGGAAGGCCCTGAACACAACCCGGTTTACACGGTAAGTGCGGAAATCGGCGATAATAAGTGTTCCGGGCAGGGCGGTTCCCGCCGTTCGGCAGAGTTCGCCGCCGCCAAGGCGTTGTTGGATAAATTAGCTGAACACGATCCGGCAGTGCATGATTTCGGATTCAAAGTGGGCAGATATAAAGGAAATAGCGATGTATAAATTTACTATACCTGAAAAAGTGGTTTTCGGCATAAATTCGCTGGAAAAACTGGGCAGTCTGGTGCCGGAAAATGTGCGTACTCTGATTGTATCCGGTCGAAGTGCCAAAACTAATGGCGTACTTGACCGTATCACCCAACTGCTGGCGCCAAGAGAAGTGGAAGTATTCTGCAATGTGGAGCCGGAACCCTCGATCCAGCAAGTTGATGAAGTGCGGGAGCTTTTCCGTAAGTTCAACGCTCAAGCGGTAGTCGCTGTGGGCGGCGGCAGTGCTCTGGATGTGGGCAAAGTGGTGGCAGCGGCCGGGAACTCCACTGTGCCGACAACAGAATTTTTCTTCAATCGGCAGAGTATGCCGGAGCGGGGCGTTTTTATGGCGGCACTGCCCACCACTGCCGGAACCGGGGCGGAAGTTACCCCCAACGGGGTCTTTACCGATAAAGAGAGCAATATCAAACAATCTATCCGTGGCGGCACGATATTGCCGACTTTGGCGTTGGTTGATCCGGTGTTGTGCCGGAATTGTCCTGCTGATGTAACAGCTGCCAGCGGGCTGGATGCGCTTACGCAAGGTATTGAGAGTTTTATCTCCAGAAATGCCAACAACGCCACCAGAGCGTGGGCAATGCAAGGTGTCCGGTTGATTGTCAACTCCATAGAGCAAGCCGTTGCCGACGGCAATGATCTGGCTGCCCGCAGCGACATGAGCGAAGGCACCATGCTGGGCGCTATGGCTTTTGCGGTCAGCGGTTTGGGGGCAGTGCATGGTTTGGCGCATCCGGTGGGAGCGGTTACCCACAAACCCCACGGTTTGATTTGCGGTATATTGCTGCCGCAGGTGCTGAAGATGAATTTCCCCGGTTGCTTTTATGAGCTGGAAGAGTTGGCGAACTACTGCGGATTTTCCAACGGTTTTGATTTTATTGAACATACGGAATATTTGCTGGAAAAATTCAATATCGACCGCAAACTCTCCAGCTACGGTTTGCGGGAAAGCGATCTGGCGTGGGTGGTCAAAAACAGCCGTTCCGGCAGTATGCGTGCCAACCCCAGAGATTTTTCGGACGAAGAATTGACCGCATTACTGATGGAAATGCTTTGAAATAAGGTACATTATGGCAGAGAAAAAGAAAATAATCGCCGTAGGAGCCAATCCGGCGTGGCAGAAAGTTTTGCAGTTTGCTTCTATGCGTTACAACGCCGTGAACCGGGCTGAACGGATGTGGGCGTTTGCTTCCGGCAAAGGTATAAACTTTGTCCGGGCGTGTAATTGCTGGGGCGTTGCCGATGCCGAAGTCGTACAGTTTGCCGGAGGCGACAACGGAAAACTGTTGCTGGACGATTTGGCAAAGGAAAATTTGAATTGTCAAACTTTTTCTGCCGGAGTCCCCACCCGCTGCTGCACTACACTTTTGAGCTTGGCAGATGGGGCGATGACCGAAATCATAGAGCCCTCGCAAGCGCCGGATAGAGATTCGGAAAATGCGGCGTTGGAGTATATAAAAGCTGCCGCATTGCAAGCTGACGGCGGAGCATTATGCGGTCAGCTGCCTTCCGGTATGAGTGCGGATTTTTATGTAAAATGTGCCGAAGCTTTTGCGTTTCAGGGCAAAACAGTTTTGATCGACTCCTACAAAAATATTGCCGATGTGCTGGCAGCCGGCAAAAACGCACTGCTTAAAATCAACGCCGAAGAGGTGCGTGCTTTAAGCGGCGTGGATAATGTTGTTGAAGCTGTAAAAATGCTTTTGAACGCCTATCCTTTAGCTTGTATAGCTATTACCGATGGAGCCGAAAAAGCATATCTCGGCAGTCGGAATGGTTTTTATGAACTCAATGTACCGGTGATAAACGAGGTGGTCAATCCGGTGGGCTCCGGCGATACGGTTTCGGCAGTGTTTTTAAGTGAATACCTTGCCGGAGTTGCGCCCGAACTGGCTTTGGCTTGCGGAATAGCCGCCGCATCAGCAAACTGTATGAGTATGAAATGTGGAAGTTTTAACCGGTCTGATGCCGAAGAATTATTAAAAAACATTTGTATAAGTAAATTGCAATAATACAAAACCTTAAAAAAGGAAAGGGAAAGATATTATGACTATGATCGGAACACCGTTAAGTCCCAGTGCCACCAAAGTAATGCTGCTTGGCTCTGGCGAACTGGGTAAGGAAGTGGCTATTGAACTTATGCGCCTGGGGGCGGAAGTTATCGCCGTTGACCGTTATGCCAACGCTCCGGCTATGCAAGTGGCACACCGTTTTCATGTTATAAACATGCTGGACGAAAATGCTCTGCGTACCCTGATCAAGCGGGAACAGCCCAACTATATCGTGCCGGAAGTGGAAGCCATTGCCACTAATGTACTTCTGGAAGTTGAACAGGAAGGCTTTACTGTTATACCTACTGCAAGAGCGACCAATCTGACCATGAACCGGGAAGGTATCCGCCGACTTGCCGCTGAAGAGCTGAAGATCAAGACTTCTCCCTACCGCTTTGCCTCCACCTACGGCGAATTCAAAGAAGCTGTGCAGACCATCGGTATACCTTGCGTGGTCAAGCCGATCATGAGTTCCTCCGGTCACGGTCAGAGCACCATCCGCTGTGCCGAAGATATTGATAAAGCCTGGGATATGTCCCAAACCGGCGGCCGTGCCGGTGCCGGACGGGTGATCGTGGAAGGTTTTATTGACTTCGATTACGAAATAACTCTTTTGACCGTTCGCCATGTGGACGGTACCAGTTTCCTTGAACCCATTGGCCACCATCAGGTCAGCGGTGACTATCAGGAATCGTGGCAGCCGCAAAAGATGAGCGAAAAAGCGCTTGCCGATGCTCAAAAGATCGCCGGAGCGATCACCGCAGCGTTGGGCGGCAGAGGTATCTTTGGCGTGGAACTTTTTATCAAGGGCGACGAAGTTATTTTCAGCGAGGTATCTCCCCGCCCCCACGATACGGGGATGGTCACACTGATCTCACAGGATCTTTCGGAATTTGCACTGCACGCCCGTGCCATTCTGGGCGTACCGATCCCCAATATCGCTTTCCACGGAGCATCTGCTTCCAAGGCGATCGTGGTTGAAGGTTACAGCCACGAAGTCAAGTTCGACAATCTCAACAAAGTTCTGGCTGAACCCAATACAGCCATGCGCATATTCGGTAAACCGGAAACCGGCGGGCACCGCCGCATGGGCGTCTTGCTTGCCCGGGACGAAAATGTGGAAAAAGCTATTGAGCGTGTTATGAAAATGCGAGAAGATCTTGAAGTCAAACTTTGATGATAGAGTTTGAAGCTCCCGACTGGAAAGCTCTGCACAGTTCTCTTGCCCGTCGGAAACGGTTCAGTTTCTGCCCGGTGGGGTACTATTTGTACCATGTACCCGGTCGGGATGGCTATGCAGCTTGCAGCAGTGATTGGCAGTATAAAATCTATGCTGCCAAACATTGTATGCATGCTCAAAGCTGGGTGATCGCTCTTTTCCGGGAGAGCTTGCGGAAGTTTTTCCGGCCCGGAACGGACTTCCGGAAAAAGACGCTGGAATATTGGCTGAAACGCTCATTTGAGTACAAATTCAATTTGCTGGAGCAGGGGGCGTTCAGGAGCGATCCCAAGATCGTGAACAGCGTGTGGGAGCTGAACGAAAAAATATATTCAGCTGAATACTTTTACAATAAAGCTCAGTTGGAGCTGAACAATATTTGCAGCAGTTTTACTGATGAAGATATTTATCTGCGGCTTTTGAAAACTCCGGTGTTGGATTTCCGGCACGAAGAAACTTTGTGGCAGTGGCAGCTGGGCGGATTGAATTTTGCCACCGTGCCGGATCTGGTCTGGAAAGAGAACAACACTTTGCAGATATTGGATATGAATTACTACACCATGCCGCAGGAAATCGCCCGACAGGTGGTGTTGTATAAAGTTTATGTAAGAAGGTTTATGCAGATAGCCCCGGCGGCGGTAAAGGTGAATTTTTTTGATCCCGTGAAGCTGGAGTATTTATCCGGTGACCACTTGCAGGAAGAAGATTTTTCCACGATCTTCCGCAGTCTTACCGGCGAAGCTGCCATGTGGCGGGATTATCTGGTTTTGCAGAATAAGAGTGCAGGTTTCGGCAAGTGGCATTATGCCCGGTTTGATAATTGCCGCAGCTGCCGTTTCAAGGATTTATGTCCGGCATTAAGGGGAACACCGCTGCCGGAAGAAGTTTCTATATAGCGTAAGAGCAATGGAGTTGGTGAGTATGATCCGGAAAATGTTTTTTTATTCAGTATTGACTTTGTGTGCAATTTTTTTCAGCGGTTGCGTAAATTCAGGAATTTATGGTGGGATTTTTCAGGATACTGTAAAGTCAGCTTCGGGCAAAGTATTTCCTGCTCTGGTCTATATAAAAGTAGTGCAGGCAACTATGGACAGCGGCCGCAGCAGCACCGCCTCTTCCAGCGGCAGCGGGGTTTTGATCTCTCCCGATGGCGAAATAGTTACTAATAATCATGTGATAGACAAAGCCAAGTCTATCCGCTGTCTGCTCAACGACGGCCGGGCGTTTGAGGCTGAACTTATCGGCTGCGATAAAGATACCGATTTAGCACTGCTCAAACTCAAACTGCCTGCCAATACGCCGCCTTTACCATGCGCCCAATTTACCGGTCAGGTCGTGGCGGAGGGCGACTTTGTAATGGCGCTGGGGGCGCCGTGGGGGCTGAACCGTTCGGTTTCCATCGGCATAATATCTTGTGCCAACCGCTATCTTGCCGGACACAGTTTATACAGTTTGTGGTATCAGACCGATGCGGCGATCTCGCCGGGCAACTCCGGCGGGCCTTTGATCAACACTTCCGGCGAGATCGTGGGGATCAACACATTGGGTATGTTTGCTGCCGGAGCGTTGGCTTTTACCATACCGTCAAGCACGGTGGAAATAATGTTGGAGCGTTTCCGTAAATATCATAAAGCAAACTGGGCGTGGTTCGGATTCCGCTTTCAGGTGCTTAAAGATTTTGAACGCAATATCTATATGCCTTACTCCAACGGGGTGGTGATCTCCGGCACCGAACCGGGCAGTCCCGCTCATAAAGCCGGATTTGAAGTCAACGACCTTTTGACCCATATCAACGGTAAAGCCGTAACTGCGGTTACTGCCGAAGAGTTGCCTGCTATCTACCGGATGCTGGGGTTGACCGAGTTTGGCAAAGTGCTGGATTTCACTATCCAACGGGATGGCAAAACTATGCAGTTGAAGTGTGCCGCAACCGAAAAAGGCAAAGTTGAAGGCGATGAAGTCGCCTGCCGTGGCTGGGGGTTCAGTGCCAAAGCCATCAACCGCTTTGATACACCGGAACTGCACTTTTATCAGCCGGAAGGGGTCTTTGTTTACGGCGTGGAAAGTTTCAGCCCCGCTGCCCGTGGTGGACTTTATAAGGGCGATATAATTTTGCAAATCAACGGCAAAACTGTCAAGTCACTGTCCGATTTGCTGGAAGCATATAAACAAGCTGAACAAGCTGCCGAAAGCTCCCGCCGCAGCCGTATGACGATCATGCGTAACGGTATAACTTTGCAGCTTGCACTCTATTTTAACAAGCGTAACGATGAGGTTTTATGAATATGAAAAGATTTTTTACAGCTGTAATTTTTATCAGCATATTTTTGATTGGCAACAGCATTTTTGCTCTGGAGCTTGCCGGAGTTGTCAAAAGTTATAAAAACAGCATTGCCGATGTGGCATTTACCCTCAAATACGATAAAAAGGGCGAAGTACCGTCCACGGTAGGCATTTATTGCGGGGCATGTTCCGCATTTCACGACAGTAATCTTTCAAGTTTGCTTGCCAATCATCAGGATCTGCTGGTAACCGGCTATATTGTCAAAAGTGACGAGTTGCTGATACCTGCCATGCTTATAGAAGCTGCCGGAGTAAAGGATATAAATGTGATTTTCAACGGCAAAAGAATCCCGGCAAAGGTTACGGCGATCTATCCCGATCAGGGGGCACTTAAACTCAAGACCGCCAAGCCGCTCGCCGGGGCGGTCCCGCTTACTTTTGCACCATACAAAAAAGGTGAAAAACTTTTCAGTTACAGCCGTATCCGGGAGCTGGGACATTGGGTAAGCCGCTGCCGGAGTTTTTCGCCCGACGGCAGCGAAACACTTATTGAAAATAACCGTTCAGCTAAAGTAATTCCGGGTAATTCGTTGATTCTTAACGATCAAGGCAAGACAGTTGCATTGATGTTGAACAACAACGAAGCGTTGGAACATATCAGCTGGCACTTGAATTACACCAAATGGCACGCTATTGATATTGAAAAATATTTTTCCATGCAGCAGAATCTGGAAAAACATTTGAAAAAAGCTCTGTTGCCAGCTACACTCTACATGAAAGAGTGGAAGCTCTCCCGCCGGGAGAAAATTATGAACATTGTTCCGGATCGGGAACTCAACAGTTACGCCTTTATGCTGCCGGGAAATATTCTTTTTATGCCCATGCTTACCACGCCCCAGCAGCACGCTCTGATCGAAAAGGTCGTGTTGCATACCAGTCGGGGCGATGTGGAGTGCCGGGTTGCCGGGGTGATGAAGAAGTTTGGTGGTATGGTTCTGCTGCCTGTTAAAAATATCAAACTTGATATCCCCTTTGTTGCGCCGCATATGGCGCCGCTGTCCGGCAATTTGGGCGAAATCGTTTGGAGTGCGGAAGTTGGTATTTACCCCAAAGAGCTGAAAATCACAGTTTTCAGCGATATATTGATTGCTGTAACCCGGGGATTTCACAATACCATTGGCGGCTCCACTCTGAAAAAAGGGGTTCCGGATCTGCTTTTTAATCTTAATGGTGATTTGCTGGGGGCAAATATTTCTGTCCGGGCGTTCAACTATAACCGTATTGCACCCTTTACAGATATTGTTACGGTGGCAAAAATGTTGACCGATCCCCGGGAACTGGTGCCTTTTCAGGCAATGTGCAATCCGCCGGAAGCGGTAGGTTTTCTGGGAGTGGAGTATCAGATACTCAATCAGGAACTGGTACGCTCGCTCAATCTGGAGCATCTTACCAGCGGCGGTAGAGAAGGATTGCTTATCAGTTATGTTTACCCCGGCAGCCCCGCCGAAAAAATCGGGTTGAACGCCGGTGATATACTTTTGAAGATCATCGTCCCCGACGGCGGAGCCCCGATCCGGCTTACCGGCAAAAATTTTGCCCTCGCCCAGGAGCGGCAGTTCCCCTGGAAAAATCTGGACAACATCCCTGAAATGTATTTCAGCGAAATACCCGAACCGTGGAAAGGGGTGAAAAACCCTCTCGCCCGCCAGCTTGCCAATATCGGTATCGGCGGAAAAATCACTCTTATAGCTATTATGCGGGGCAAAGTTGTCAGCAAAGATTTAACTATTGCCAATGCCCCAACTTACTTTGAGATCGCTCCGGCATACCGCTCCGGGGCATTGGGGTTGGAAGTTAAAAATATGACTTTTGAAGTCCGCCGCTATTTCCGTATGGCAAAAAATACTCCCGGCGTGATCGTTTCGGAAGTATTCGCCGGACGCCCTGCTTCAGTTGCCGGACTGCGCCCCTTTGAAATCGTTACTGCCGTGGATGATCAGGTTATCAATAATGTGGAAGATTTCAAAAAAGCCATTGCCGGAAAAAGCGAAGTGCGTCTGTCGGTGCGGCGCCTTGCCGCCAACCGGGTGGTTACAGTTAAACCGGCAATGGGGCCCCGGAGATAAATTTTACAAGGAGGCGGTTATGAAATTTCAATGTCTGCACTGTAATCAGCATTATGAGATCGACGAAAAATTTGCCGGTTCTTCGCTGCATTGCAAATCTTGCGGCAATATTATGAAAGTACCCATTCCGCTGGGAAAAAGCGTTATCATCAATCCGGGGGTACTTTCTATATCAGATACCGAAGTAATCAGGCGGGAACGCCGCCGCCGCCGTCACCGGATCATCCGCCGGGTGCTTTTAACGGTTGGTTCGCTGATTGCCGGAGCCATCATCGGAATCGTCTGCCACATGGCGTATGTGGCGTTTTTCAGTTGAGTTCTTTAGCTGCGGCAAGGAGGGAGGCTACTTCTTCAGCAGTGAGCTTCCGCCATTTACCCAATGCAAGATCATTGAGCTTAACGCTGCCCATGGCTATACGCTGCAAACGCAATGTGGCAGCTCCGCAGGCTTTCAGCATCCGGCGTATCTCCCGCTTTTTGCCTTCATTAAGCTCAATACAATAACAGGATTTTTCGTCGGGTACTGGCGTAACTTTCAACGCTTTCAAGTGTTCGCCTTCATCCATTATACCGGCAACCATCTTTTGGCGGCACTTTTCGTCCAGTTCTCTGGAAGCGGTTACCTTATATTGTTTGGTTACATTATACCGGGGGTGGGTGATTTTCTGGATAAAATTTCCGTCGTTGGAAAATATGAGCAGCCCTTCGCTATCTTTATCCAATCGACCCGCCGGGATCAACCTTTGGGCTTCGGGGCAGTCGATCAACTCTATGGCCAGATGTTCGGCATGTTTATCGGCGTGGCTGGTGGTGTATCCCCGGGGCTTATTGAGCATTATATAGATGTTTTCGGCAGGTACCTGCAAGGCTTTGCCATTGAGCTCCACTTTGTCAGAAGTTTCCACAGAAAAAGCCGGGTCTGTAATGACCCGGCCGTTTACTTTGACTGAACCTGTTTTGACCAAGTCTGCTGCTTTACGCCGCGGGGCAGCCCCGCAGCGGGCTATATACTTGGCAAGATATTCGCTCATAATCAGTCGATATTTTCCACCAGCTTGCGGTGCAGAGCGATTTGCGCCTGCTGGAAGTCGTCCCGTTCAATGATGAACTGCATATTCACCTGACGCATGCACTGATCCAGTGCCAGAACATTGATGTTGGCATCGGAAAGAGCCGCTGCGGCCTTCGCCAGAAAGCCCGGGATCTTCATATTGCTGCCGATAACACCGATGATGGCGACCTTACGCAGGCTCATGTGAGCAGAATTCTGGAAAGCAGCTTCCAATTCAGCAATGCAAGCCTTGAGCGTGGCGTTCTTTTCCGACACATAGTGAGTAATAGTGTTGGCGTTGGTGTTTTTGGCAATGTAGCTGATCTTGTGCTTGGACAATATTTCGGTAATGCGGTGATCGTAACCGCTCTGACCGACCATTTCCGAGTCAAAAATCTCAATACCCACGATATCGTTGCGGCCGCAGATCATATCGATCCGGGGCGTGGGCGATACATAGTCGCGGCTGATCAAAGTGCCGGGGTGTTCCGGATCAAAAGCGTTCTTTACCCGGATGCTGATGTCGTTGCGTTCCATCTCTTTGGAGGCTTTGGGGTGGATCGCTTCCATCGCCATATCCGCCAGCTGGTCAGCTATGTCGAAGTTGGTCTGACCGATGGTGCGTACCCGGTCGGCACCCATAAGTTTGGGGTCGCCGGTGGAAAGGTGGAACTCTTTGTGGATGATCCCTTCGCAAGCCTTGGTCACAACCGCCAGCTTGCTGAAAGTTATTTCGCTGTAACCGCGGTCAAAACGGTTCATAATGCCGCCGGCACATTTTACATACCCGGTAACAATGGGCATACATTCGGCAAAGTTCAGACCGTTCAAATGGCGCATGATATTTTCTTCGATGCTTTCAGACTCATTTTCCTTCCAGCCGGAGAGGTCGATGAAAACAGCGTTCACATTGTGCTTACGCAAGATCTCCACTGCGTTGAATGCACTGTGGGCTTCGCCGACGGCACTCAAAAATTCCCGGGTGGCGGGCAGGTAATCTTCGGGGCGGAAGTGGCCGTAGGTACGCAGTTTAAGAATGTTCCGCAAGCTGTCACGGATGCCGTCCATGCGCTCGTTGACAAAGTTGTCGGCAATGGTCTGATCCAAACCGATGCTTTCAAAGGAACGGTTGTATTCGATCATGCGGTTGCGGGTTTCTGCCAGTTTCAATTCCCAATCGCTGTTGCCGGCGGCGAAAAGTCCGTAGATGCCGGGGGCGCCGGTCTTTTTATCTTCCAGCAAAAGGTTGGTGATCCCGCCGTAGGCGGAAACTACAAAAATACGGTTGTAAAGGTCTGCACCGGTACGCTTACCGATAAGGATGTTGTCCATAAGCTCGCCGAAGCGGCTCATGGAAGTACCACCGATTTTTTCTACTGTGTGCTTATTGGTCATCGTTATTAAATATCCTCTATTCTGAACATGTTGATTTTTTCTGCAACAAAGTCGAGTTTGCTGATTTCATCCACAGCTTTCTGCATGGCGTTTTCAGGTGTGGCGTAGGTCACGATCAAGAGCGGCACCAGCTCATCGGCTTTGCCTTCCGGCTGCATCAAGCTGGAAATGCTGATCTGATTTTTTGCCAGTATATCGGTAACTTTTGCCACCACACCGGGCTGTTCTTTAACAGTCAAACGCAGATAGAAGCGGCTCATCACTTCATCAGTATTCACCAATTCAACATCTTTGCTGCCTGCCCGGAAAGCCGGAACTCTGCGGACACTGCTGTTGGCGATATTCAACGCCACATCCACCACATCGGCAACCACTGCACTGGCGGTGGCATCACGACCGGCACCCCGGCCGTAGAAGAGAGTCTGACCAACGGTATCGCCTTCGATCATCACGCCGTTGAACACGCCGGAAATAGCACCCAGCATGCTGTTGGCAGGGATCAATGTGGGGGCAACCGAAATGCGGACAGCTCCGTCGATATTCTTGATGACTGCCAGCAATTTGAAGCGGTAGCCAAGTTTGCCCGCCATGGTCATATCCAGCTGGGTGATGTTGCGGATGCCTTCCACTGAAACCGCATCCAGTCCGAACCATTTGCCATAGGCAAGTCCGGCAAGGATAGCTGCTTTGTGGGCAGTATCAAAACCATCCACATCCAGCGACGGATTGGCTTCAGCATAACCCAGAGCCTGGGCATCTTTCAGCACCGGTTCAAAGGCGGCGCCTTCGGCTTCCATGCGGGTAAGAATATAGTTGCAGGTACCGTTCATAATACCGTACATGCGTTCGATGTTGTTGGAAACCAAACCTTCACGCAACGCCTTGATCACCGGAATACCACCGGCAACACTGGCTTCGTAATAAAGGTCGCAGTTATTGGCTTCGGCAGCGGCAAAGAGTTCGGCGCCCCGGGTGGCGAGCAACGCCTTGTTGGCAGTTACGACCGCCTTACCGGCGTTGAGTGCTTTTAGAATAAAATCCCCGGCAATAGTGGTGCCGCCGATAAGTTCCACAACGATATCAGATTCAGCAATAAGTTCGTCCACGCTGGTGGTCAGAAGTTCGGCAGGTACTTTTACGCCCCGGTCGCTGGTGATATCTTTATCAGCGATCCTGACCAGTTTTACATCCACATTGGTACGCTCCAATATGACATCGTGATTTTTGAGCAGATTGTTTGCAGCACCGGCACCGACGGTACCGAAACCGATGATCCCGACTTTTACTGTTTTTCCCATCTTGAGTTCCTGTATGTTAAAAGGTTTATATTTCAAAATTGCAATCATATTAATATAATACATAAATTGCTGTAAGGAAAATATTAAACAGTTTTTTTTAAGAGTTTTTTATATTTTTCTCCATTTTTCTCAAAAAAGTGCCGGTCCGAAACGGCGTTGCACCGTCCCGGACCGGCTTTACGGGATGGGAATCCAATGGGGGGATCCATATTATTTGACAGTGTATAAAACAGGATGCTGCACTGTTTTTGAAAAAAAATCAAAATTTTTCAAGATCATATATGATTGCAGACGATTTTTCCGCTGTTTTCCGATTCTTCGGCGGCAAAGCAGAGCTTCATGGTTTCATAAGCATCTTGTGCCGTAACTTCCGGCTCTTTGCCTTGGGCAACAAGTTCAATAACATGTTGGGTCTGACCGTAAACATTGTGGAAAGATGTCTGATCGTCTGCTGGCGCATAATTTATCGTTTCAACGATGCTGCTTTGCAGATTTTCTTTGCCATCGGTAAATTCCCAGCGGCGCACCCTCCGGCGGAACACATCTATTTCGATTGCACCGGCAAGTCCGCAAATGTGATATTGCAAGGCATGACCGTCGTCGGATTGTTTGACCAGCATATCCTGCAATGGATCGTCATGGAATGTTTCAGCTATAAACATTATAAAATTCAGTACGCCAACTTTGCCGTTGGGGTAACGCACCATGATCTGGTGATTATCCCGGTGGTTGAAATAAGGAACTGTTTTTGGGGCGGAAAGTGAGTAGACGCTTTCAAAATTTTCTCCGATATACCACCTTTGCAGATCCAGATAGTGCGACAATTTTTCGCCGATGAGGAAACTGCCAGAACTGTTGCTTCGCCAGTTATTCTTTTTGTGAAATTCGCAGCAATAATAGCGGCATTGTGTCTGGGTGACTTCTCCGATCAAACCGGCATTGATCCACTCTTTAGCCTGCTTATACATATTTGAATAATGCAGTTCAAAACCGATTTGCAGAAAAGCTCCCGGCTGCTGCGAAGCTTTGACCACCTTTTGGGCTTCAGTCAAAGTCATACCCATAGGTTTTTCGCATAACACAGCCTTATTGGCGTTCAGGCATTGGAGCGTTTGCTCTGTATGCAGCGAATTAGGCGTGGCAATGATTGCCATTTTTATTGATTCATCAGCCAATGCCTGTTCAAAAGACAGGCTGCGGCAGTTATATTCCTGACAGCGTGATTTCAGGATTTCAGCAGAATTATCGCACAAAAACAATTCGTTGATATAAGGCGAAGCAAGGGCACTTTGCAAATGTACTTTACCCATATTGCCGGCGCCGATCAAAACAGCATTGAATTTTTTCAAGGGGACCCTCCTGGTATTTTTTGTTCTCAAATTGATTTTCTTAAAAATATTGCGACCGTATCAATATAATGTATAAATCGGTGTAAGGAAAATATTAAAACTGTTTTTTTAATTTTTTTTTGCTGAAATCTCTGATTTTTAACAAGGACCGGTCCGAAACGGCGTTGCACCGTTCCGGACCGGTTTTACGGGATGGGAATCCAATGGGGGATCCGCTCTTATAGACTCTTGAAAAAATGTTTTGTTGCATGCTATTTCAAAAAAATAAAAAAAAATTGCTCTGTACTGGACATAGACTGATTTTTTAAGTTTATTATATAATCTTCCTAAATTAAAAGGGGGTGTTTTTTATTATGAATAAAATAAGCAAATAGTTGTTATCAATTGCAAGAGAAATAAAAGCCTTAAATGAAGAAGGTAAATGTACAAATACTGTTTATCATAGTAAACGCACACTGCTCTCAAAAAGAGCGTGCGTTTACTTTTACAATCGACAAACATTAAAAAAAGCAAAAAAAATAAGAAAAAAATTTGACAAATGAAGAAATGAGTAATATATTATGAAACAATGCTGCGGGGTAGAGCAGTGGCAGCTTATCAGGCTCATAACCTGAAGGTCAGTGGTTCGATTCCACTCCCCGCTACCAACGATTTTTACAGGACTTGTTAACGCAAGTCCTTTTTTCTTGCACAAAATCAACGATTTACGCTTACATCTCACCACTCTTGACAACTCTGGTATCTATTGGTTAAGGTTGATGATTTGACTCTCTGCTTACGATTTGCTTACACGAAATGTAAGCAAAATGTAAGCAAA
>JAZMZK010000106.1:0-9088 GCA_045585955.1 Victivallaceae bacterium | reverse complement strand
TATGCAGGGCGGCAACACTCCCATACACTCCCATACTCTCCCATACTCTCCCATACTCTCCCATACTCTCCCATACTCTCCCATACTCTCCCATACTCTCCCATACTCTCCCATACTCTCCCATACTCTCCCATACTTTCCCATACTCTCCCATAAAACAGCCGCCATCTATCCCATTGCCCGCGAGCCGCGGCGTAGTGTAACGAAGCCGGGCGTATGCGGCAAACAACAAAAAAAACGGCGAAGGTCGAAACCGTCGCCGCTTTGTCTATTCCACTGCCCACGCAAGCAAAAGTACGAGCAAAGGTTGAGGTTTTGGCAAGAAGCCATTGAGGGAGTGTACTTTTTGTACTCGACCGAAAGGGGTTCGCAGTCAAGGCCTCAAGATTTGCCGTAATTTTGCAAGCAAGCAAGCAAGTTTATTTTGTAAAAGTAATAAACTTTGCCATGCTGGGTTCAAGCTCTATCGCCTGACCGGTGTAAGGCACTTCTTTTTGAGTTACCGGGTCAAAGATCACCGCACTCTTGTAAGTAAAGGGTATATCAAGTTTGACGGTGTTGGATTCTTTGGAGTAGTTCAAAACCGTGGCAAATGCACCGCTGGCTTTGGTAAAGTAACTTACATACACATCCTTGTTGCCGCTTTTGATGACCGGCTTGCCTTGTTCCCAATAGCCCACAAATTCGGCATCTTCCAAACCGAAATCGTGCATACGGTCACGGACGCTCAACTCGGTCTTGCTGTGGATGAAGTTGGGGTAGATCAGGAGTTTGTGCAAGATCGCCATACCGCTCAAGTGGGTGGAAACTTTGGGGCTTCTGATTTTTTCTTCCTGCCGGTACTGGGGCAGCAGCATGCGGTCAGGCCCGATGTTGACGGCGTTTTCGTAACGGAAACGGTTCATGGTCATAAAGTCGTTGAAGTAAGTGGCTTTATAGAACTGACCGCGATACTGTTCGCCCATCAATACCACATTGGAATATGCACTCATAAAACCGCCCTGATCGCCGCCGGCGTGATGCACGGTCAGATTCTTTTTGTCGTGCATACGCTGGGCAATGTAGATGCGTTCGGCAAAGGTTTTCACATCAAATACCGGGGTGAAGTGTTCGCCGTTTTCAATAAAGTGGTCGCTGCCGAAGCAGTCATAATAGACCCCTTTCCAGGGATAGTCACGCAAAAGTTCCGAAAGATATTTTACATAAAGATCCTGCCACAATTTGCTGCGGTAATCGCCTTTGGTGGAAGCTCCGCCATTCATGGGATACGCACGGCTGGGCAGCACAAACCACTGATCTTTGAAAAAGCTCCACTGGGGGATGCGTTCATTTATATACATAGGTATCTGGTAGAACATGGGGTAGCCTTTGGTGCCTGCCAGATAATTTTTCATAACTTCGGGCTGACTGACCGCTGCCAGACTGCCGGAATAGTTGAACATCTTGTGCGAGTGCCACATCAAACCGAAGTTGCTGTATTTTTTACCGGCACGGAAACGGAGCCGCTGCCAGTTCTTTTCGGCGGGGCGGTAGGGGTAAGCCATCAGCGAAAAGTCAAAGCGTTTGCTTTCGCCGGCTTTCATGGCAACATCTTCGGCAACCATGTCAATGGTCATGCCGCTTTTATCCACTGTAAGATAGTTGTTTTTGAACGCCCGCTTGGTGGAGGGGTAGACTTTGGGCTGGAAGAAACTCATGCCCCGGTCGATGGTACCGAAAAGCACATTGTCGTAAAAACGGTTGGTGGAAAAAGTTTTCTTTTCGTTAAGATCGATCACACCGATCTGCGTCCAGCTGCCGTCGCTGCGGTGAACGAAGTCCACATTTTTCACCGGCACATTCAAAACCACATCTTTCAACACCGTATCGGCATTGGCTTTGAGATCAAGAGTATAACGGGTATTGCCCAAATAGTCGCTGGTGATCTTGCCGTTGACGGTGAAATTTCCGGCGTTTGCCGCCACAGCGGTTTCAGCCAGACTGGGCTGGACTTTGAGAGCCGGGGCGTTGAAAGCAATTTTTTCGCCGTTGACCGAAAGAGTGATGGATCCGGCAAGAATGTCAGCATTGTTGGCATTGACCTGCTGGATCATGCCATCTTTGCCGAATTTGATATTGCCAGACCAGTTGTTGACCGTATCTTTGCCGCCGGAAAGGGCTTTCCACGGTGCTGGAGGGGTCATTTCCGGAGTCTGCACGCCGATATTGTTCGTCCAATCGGGGTTGTTGTAAACGCCGAAGAAAGCCGGATCGGCGGTCATGACCTTGCCGCTTTTGAGGGTGATGGTCGGCACGATGTAGTATTCGCCATCTTTCAAAGTCTTGAGGTCGATGACCGTTTTGACCTGACCGGCAGCCAGATCGATACTTTTTACTTCATTTTTTTTTGAGTCAGTTATCACCAGCTTGCTGGAAACGATGTCCGCAGGTTTGATACTGCCGGTCAAAGCGGTGGTAACGGTCATTTGAGCTTTGCGGCTGTTGGTTTCGGTCTTGACATAGATTTTGTCGCCGGCTTCCTTGAAACGCAGATGGTCAAGCTGGATAACATCCTTTGCCTTCATCTTGCGCATGTTCAAACCGATATCCACAAATTCGCAATCGGCAGGAGTGGTAAAAGTGTGAATAAGTTCTTTCCACTGACCGTTGGTGTAACGCACCTGGTAGCGGCTCTGGGAGGGTTTGCCTTTGCTGATTCTGCCATCTTTATCTTTGTAGAAAAAGATGATCATACCGTTGGCGTTGTATTTGAAGTTTTCGGTGGCTTTGATCCACGCTTCAAACACATAGTTGCTGTTGGGCTTGACTTTGATGTTGTCGATATAAAGAGCATACTGCATGGATTCGCCGGAACCTTCCGCCTGAAAGAAGGCTTCGCCCACCTTGGCAAGACGCCATTCGTTGACGATCTTGCCGCCATTGCCCGGCATAAAGTGGTCGTAGATCAAATGCTTATCAAAAGCCCACTGGTCAAAAGTTGTTTCAAAATTTGTCAGGTCGATCCCCCGGGCAACGCCATTGATCCGGGGGGCGATCCGCAGAAAGTCCACCCAAACCTGATCTTTTTCTGCCATGCCCGCCAAACGCAGATTCACTGTGGCACCGGCAGCACCTTCGGGCAGAGTAAATTCAAACTGTTTGTGAGTCCAGCGATAAGGACTCTGGGGCAGAACAAACCGGGTGGTGGGAACCGCCTTGAACCCTTTCTGCATCTGGTAAGTGATAATGAACATAAAACCTCCGCCGATGCCTTTGGTGGTTTTGTAGTTCAAAGCCAGAGCGAATTTATCGCCGGGTTTGCCCTTGACCGGACAGGCATAAATGTACTGGAAAGAGTGTTTGGTGCCTTTGGCATACAAACAGCCTTTTTCGGTACCGCCTTCCAGCAGGACTTGGGCTTTACCGGCGGGCAGGATCTTGCCCGCAACCCGTTCGGGCGTATCAAAACGCTCCAGGATCACATCAGCCGACACGCCTAAAGCGCAACCGACCGCCAACAGGGTGGAAAGAAATTTTTTCATTTGTTTTTTCCTATATGTTAGTTATAAGTTATAAATTTTTAATCGTCAAGTCCATATCGTGCCGGATTCCGGTACTCTTTAGTGGCAAGGCTTTCCACAGAGCCGTCGCACATAGCCGCATTGCCCCGGGTGCCGCCGCCGTGCAGACTGCCCAAAAGCTGATTGGGCGGATCGCCGCCGAGGGCACCTTTTAAGCTGCTGGAACTTTTGGAGGTATTACGCCGGGGCATAAGCTGGGCTCGTTTGTAGTATTTTTTGGCTTCGGCATAGATAATGTTGGTCGAAGGATTTTTCACCGATCCGATGGTAGCGGTGCGACGGAGTTCCTTGCCGTCACCATCTATTTGATTGCAAAGTTTGCCATTGTAGTAATAGCTCAAAACCCCATAGTCGGTCCGTTCGGTCGCTTCCTTGCTCCAAGTGGCAAGTTTTTCGCTTACCGAATCGCAGTAAAAGTTGCTGATTTCGCCGGGTTTACGATTGGGGTCGCCTTCCAGATAAAGCATCGCCTGCCGGGCAAACCACTTGCCGTAGCGGGAATACCCCGGCTGCCACATGTTAAAGCCGGAGTCATCGTAAATAGTACCGCCGCCCTGCTCAACAGTTCCGGCTCCGAATTTTGGATCGCAATAGTGGAAAAAGTCTGTGTTATCGCCACTGTAAAGAATAGCTGCCAATGCCAGCTGCTTGAGTTTGCCGGTACACTGGCTTTCCCGAGCCGATTCTCTGGCAGCAGAGAGTGCGGGCAAGAGCATTGCTGCCAAGATGGCAATGATGGCAATAACGACCAAAAGTTCGATCAAGGTAAAGCACCGACTCTTCCGACATGAGTTTTTTGATGAAATGTTTTTCATACTTGTGATCTCCTCTTACATCTTACAAATTTATCATTCAAAACCATAGCGTTTCTTTTCCAGAAACTGCTTATTGTTCAACGCTTCCACAGAGCCATCACACATAACCGCATTGCTGGTGGTGCCGCCGGAGTGAACGAGTCCGTAAAGGGCTTTGACATTCATATTGGTTTGGCTGCTTGTCCAGCTGCGGGCAGGCATAAGCTGGGCACGCCGGTAATATTTATTGGCTCCGGCATACATGATCATGGTGCTGGGGTCGGCAACCGAACCGATCGTTGCATTGGCACGAACTGTTTTATCACCATCTATTTCATCGCAAAGTTTACCGTTATAATAATAGGTCAATACTCCGTAATCCTTACGCTGCTGATCCGTCATAGGTGTTGAAGTCAAACAGGTGGTCACTGAATCGCAATAAAATGCGGTAATATCGCCGGGGGTGCGTTTGTTATCAAGCTCAAGATAAAGACATGCCTGACGGGCAAACCATACCCCGTAACGGCTGTAACCGGGCATCCACATATTGAATCCGGAATCATCGTATTGGGTCCCGCCATAGTCGCCGCTTCCGGCTTTGGGATTGCTCCAATGGAAGTTATCGTTGTTATCGCCCGAATAGAGTATGTTTGCCAAGCCCAGCTGTTTCATCTTACCTTTACAGTTGTTGTCCCGGGCGGACTCTCTGGCAGCAGAGAGTGCGGGCAAAAGCATGGCGGCTAAAATGGCGATAATAGCGATCACCACCAAGAGTTCGATCAAAGTAAAATGTGAATTTACCGTTCTCTTCCAAGCTGACGACGCAATTCTTTTTCTGTTCATAACCTTCCCTTTCTGATAAATATATTTTTCATTTATGTAAAAAACTATGTTTTATAAAAATCAACGCTTTACTGTTACGATCGAACCCAGATATTTTTCCAGCTGATAAACTCCACCGTTTTTCCACGGTTCAGCTTTATCTTTCATGGGGTCGTAATACTCAACACTGGTCGCTTTGCCGTTGATCTTGAGCGTGAATTTTTCGTCCTTTTTGCTGTTGTTGAACACGGCAGCCAGCAAATCGCCATTACTTTTTTCGTAAACACTTATTTTGATTGCCGGATTATCGCAAGTTATCAATTTTGCCGCATCGTTTTTCCAGTAGGGCAGAAATTTCACATCCGCCAAACCGAATGCGATCTTGCGGCCCCGCACTCTGCGTTCCACCGGCCAGCTGACCGAATGGGGGTAGTACATAAGATTGTGCAGCAGTGCCAGCATAGCTGTATGGATAGTCAAAGTCGGGTTGTCGATATACTCAACTTTACGGTATTCCGGCATAAACATCCGGTCGGGCCCCACATTGACTGCATTTTCGTAACGGAATTTATCCAGACTCATAAAATCAAGATAGTACGCATTGTTCATCAGCTGACCGCGGTACTGTTCGCCCATTAAAATAACATTGGAATACATCCCCAGTGTGGAGATCTGTGCCGCCCCGGTGTGGCTGACGGTCAGAGAGTCTTTTCTGCCGCTTGCGCGTTGGGTGTTGTAAATGCGTTCCTGGAACTTCCGGCAATCGAAGACCGGCGAATAGAATTTTCCCTTTTCCACAAACCAGTCAGCCGAAAAGCAGTCGTAATAGATACCGCTCCAAGTATACTTCTGCAAGCTTTCATCCATGATCTTGCAGTAAAGATCCTGCCAGGTACGCTGCCGGTAGTCGGCTGCCTGCAGCAGACCGCCGTGACTTTTGCGTAAATCGTAGTAGCTGCCGGCATGGTTGAGCCAGTGCTTTTCAAAATATGTCCATTCAGGTATATTGTTCAGAATGTAAGTGGGGATCTGATACATCAAATAGTATTCCGGACGGTTGGGATTATCCAGATGCAGCCGGGCTTTGGCATCGTCGGCGATCGCCAGCGTACTGCCGGAGTGCTTCATCATGGGCATTGAAATACCCCAGACCAAGTCAAAATTGCGGTATTTACCGGCACGGAAGTAAAGCTTGCGCCACAACTCTTCTGCCGGTCGGAAGGGATAGGCACAAATGGCAAATTCGATCTTGTGTTCAGCTCCGGAAGCAAGCTGCAAAGGTTCATTGATAAATTCAACGGTCAGCTTGCCGGTTTTATCGGCGTAAAGATAATTTTTGCTCATGTTGCGTTTGGCAGGGTAGACCTCCTGCAAATAAACGCAAATACCCCGGTCAACATTGCCAATTTGCAAATCGTTGTAGACTTGTTTAGCCTGAAATACGGGCTCTTCAGAAAACACCGTGGAACCGACCCCTGTCCAGGAGTAGTCGCAGTGGTTGATAAATTCGGCATCTTTGACTGCAAGCTCAAGTTTGCCGCTTTTCAAAGCAGTATCACGCAATGCTTTGATCGTCAGGGTGTATCTGGTAAAGCCCATATAATCGGCTTCGGCAGCCACATTGCAAACCCAGTCGGTACCATTGCTAACACCCTGATTTTTTGCCAGACTGGGTTGGACATTCCACTTATCAGCTTGGGCAGAACCCAGCACTTCTTTGCCGTTGCAGCTGAATTTTACCGGGGCAAGCAGCAGCTCATTACCCGCAGATACGATCGACTCTATCTGCAAATTATCTTTGCCGAACTTGAGCTGGGGCTGCCAGGTTTTCAGAGTGTTGCCCGTCCAACTCAAACTTTTCCACGGTGCGGGGGGCTGCATAGCAGGAGATTGCACGCCGATATTATTGCTCCAGGCGGGGTTTTTATAAATCCCGAACTTCCGGGTATCAGTAGCCAATACCTTACCGTCCGGGAGTTTGAACTCCCCCAGCAAAACATACTCCCCATCGTTAAATTCGTTCAGATCGATCTCTTTGATCAGAGTATCTGACTTGATGCGTTTGACCTCTTTATTGTTGGTATCGCGGATCACAAATTCCGGTTTGAGAGCTTTATTTTTCTGCAAATCACCGGTCAGGATAGTCTTTGCCGTCATCGTTTTCTTATCCGGGTCAATGGAAAATTCCACCATTGCTTTATCGGCGACCCGGGAGAACTTGATACGGTCGAGCAGGAAAAGATCCTTGGGCCCCACCCGACGCATATTCAAACCGATATCCACAAATTCGCACTTTTCCGGCGTGGTAAAGCTGTGTGCAACTTCCCGCCACTGATCGGCTTTGGCGGAAGTCGGATAAAGCCGGGATTCGCCCAGACTTTTGCCGTTTTTATCTTTGTAGAAAAAGATCAATATGCTTGCAGCATGCCGGCCATAGGCTTTGGCAGTGTTGATAAGTGCCGAAAATGCGTAGTTGGTGCGGGGCGAAACCTTGATGTTTTCGATCATCAGCGAATACTGCATGGGGTGATTGATCCCCTGTGCCTGAAAGAAAGTTTCACCGGATTTTGCCTTCCGCCACTCGGTCACCACCGAACCGCCATCTTTGAACATAAAGTGGTCAAAAATCAAATGCCGGTCAAAGGTCCAGATTTCAAAGTCAGTTTCAAAGCCTTCAATATCAATACCGGCGGCTTTGCCGTCTTTTAAAATGTTGCACCGCAGAAAGTCGATCCAGACGCTTTCACTTTTGGGCACTCTGCCATCGAGCAGCAGTTCAACAGTGGTTTCAACAGTGCCCGCCGGAGGCGTAAATTCAATGCGGTTATGCTTCCAGAACGCACTGGCGATCAGGCGTTTTTCTTCCAGCTTCACCGTTTTACCGCCCGGAGCGGCAGCAAAACGCAATCTGACATACAGCATGTAATTATTGACTTTGGCTGAAGTTTTGTAGTTGAAAGCCAACACATAAGTTTTGCCGCCTTCGGTTTTCATGCTCTGGCTGTAAAAAGGAACCAGCTTGCCGCAGCTGCTGCCTTTGAGGGCACCGCTTTCCAAGCCTTCGCCGGGGGCAAGCACGCCGTTGTTGAGTAATTTTCCCTGCAAAGTTTCCTGTTTGTCAAACCGTTCCAAAACCGGTACGGCCTGCAGAATGTTTGTTGCTCCGATCAAGGTAAACAACAATGCCGGAAGTAAAAGTTTCCTGTTCATTTTTTCTCCTTTGCGTTCTCTTATCTCATTTGCGTTTAACTATTTCTGGCTTGATAAGAACCGGGATATTGCCGCTGATCCCGGTCACTGCATCAGCTACCGCTTCGATCAATGTGGGTATATTCATATCCACACTGGAGAGTTTGGGAGTCAGCGACTCGCACAAACTTGTGTTGAAGTGGCTTACTATGCCAATATCCTTATTGATGACCAATCCCCGCTCGGCTGCCACCTGATAGACCGAAAGTGCCCGTATATCATTCATACAGACAAATCCGTTGCACCCGGCATCCAAAGCGTCATTGATCTCTTTTTTAACTTGATTTTCCCGCTCATGATAGGGCATGTTGCTGGCAATTATCCTGCCGGTGAGGTAAAAATCCACACCATTTGCTTTACAGGCATCTTCTATACCATCGAGTATATCCATATCAAAAAGTCTGCTGCTTACACAGAAATCCCATAATTTTGTAAAAATGGTGTTTTTTGACATAGTTTGAGCTTGGTATTTCTTGAAAAAAGCCACCCCCTTTTGTCAAATCCTTGTTTTTGAGTTCAAATGTATTCAAAAATAAAATTCCATTTGTTTGGGTACCGGCGGTGGCGGTTTGTTTGATTGGCTTTTCCCTTTTTCACATGCCTTCAGCACGGCTTCCAAATTCAGAAAGTTCCACAATATGGCTCTGATAAGCGTGAATAACC
>JAZMZK010000105.1:0-3376 GCA_045585955.1 Victivallaceae bacterium | reverse complement strand
AAAGACCTTTTGAGGAAAGGTCCTTTTTCCCCTCCTCAAACTCCACCCCTTTTTTCCAAACCTTTTCCCGGCATTTATCTATTTGCGTTGCAAAATAGATAAATGCCATTCAAGTTTTAAAAAAGTTCCAATACAAAAGTTGATCATATAACTTTTTATTGACTTACCCGTATTGGGAACAGAGCCTTACAGTATTAAAAATATACTGAAAACATGAATTATTCGTTAATATAATCCATATTTTGCCATTTCCAAATATTTCTTTGGATTTGTTGCTGAAAAAGTTCAACAGGTGTCAGCAAAATTGCTGACACAATTTCAGCAAATTTGCTGACCCGTTTCAGTATGTTTTTTTGCATTTTTTTTGATATTTGAATTTGCATTTTTTCTTAACATATATATTGTAAACGCGGCAAAAATTCAGGCCATTTTTTTTAATTCGGGATCGACCGTTTTTTCTGGAAAAATCCCCCCAAAAAATGTTTAAGGAGTTGTTCTATGTGTGACCGCGAAGATCTTTTGATGCGTCTTACGGCAGACGCTGTCGCCCGGTACAATGATAAAGTACCGGATGTAATTATTGAAAAAGCCCTGACAGCCCAGAGTTGTGATTATCCGGCGGCGATCATTGAAGAGCCCGGTACCATCACTTTGGCAGTGCCCTCATTTTTGGGAGTGGACAGCTATGCAGCAGCCTTGAAATCATTTTTTGAAGACAAAGCTTTTGAGGTAGTTACCGATGGATTTTTCAAACTCACCGATCAACAATCTGCCGAGGAGTTTGACAGTAAACCTGTTTATATAGGTAAATTTACGTTCAAAGGTGATGTAAATCTGGACAAAATTGCAGAAGATTCCATAGATCTTTTCTGGAGCGTCAAAGACGATCTTTTTGATGAATATTTTGTAAAAACCGGCATGATGACCTATCAGGAAGCCAACATCCTGCGGGGTGCGGCAGAATTTCTGCACACCCAGTTTTCTTTCATCGACCGCAGCCGGTATAATAAATATGATATTCACCGCTACATGGCACTCAATCCGGTGGTGCTGCGCCATTTGCTGGATTACTTTGACTGGAAATTCAATCCCTCCAAGGTGTTCGATGCCGAAGCGGCGGAAGCTCTGCTTGCCAGCATTGATGAAGAAATCGACTCCATCAACAGCGGTGTCTACTACAACGATGTAACAGCCAAAAACATCCTCAATGCAGCATCCATGTTTACCCGGATGATCCTCAAGTGCAACTGCTATTCGGATAAACGGGCAGCTTTTGCCTTCCGGTTGGATCCGGCTTTCATGGATTACTTCGGCGAAATGGACGAAGCGTACAACAAGGCATTTCCGGCGGAACGCCCGGTGGGTGTATACTTCTTCTACCGCAAAGAAGCTATCGGGTTCCAGGTGCGTTTTGCCGAAATCGCCCGGGGCGGCTGGCGTACAGTTATCCCCAAACGGGGCAGCAGCAAGCTCGATGAAATGGCACTCTTTGAAGCTGCCAACGACGAAATCTTCCGGGAAGGTTTTGTGCTTGCCCACACCCAGCATTTGAAGAACAAAGATATTTACGAAGGCGGCTCCAAGATGATCATGCTCCTGAATGTGGCTCCTTCGGCAGATTTCAAACCTGCCTTGTGGACAGCCCAGCGGGCAGTTTGCGAAGCCTTTGTTTCGCTGATCAATTACGATGAAAACGACAAGCTCAAAGATAAAAACATCGTTGACTATCTGGGCAGAAAAGAGATCATCGAAATCGGTCCCGATGAAAATATGTTTGACGATATGATCGTCTGGATGGGCAAATATGCCGAAAAAGCCGGTTACACCCTCGGTTCCGGTCTGATTTCCGGCAAACCCGACAGCGGTATCAACCACAAAGAGTACGGCGTGACCAGCTTCGGGGTCTACCAGTATCTTTTGCGTACCATGAAAGAGCTGGAAATCGATCCGGAAGGCGAATTCAGCGTGAAGATCGCCGGCGGCCCCGGCGGTGACGTGGCGGGCAACATGATGAAGCTGCTGCTGGCTAAAAAAGCCGACTCAAGCTATGTGCACCCCGAACTCAAGATCGTTGCCATTACCGACGGCCCTGCCGTGATCTACGACCCCGAAGGTATTGACCGGGAAGAACTGGGCAAATTGGTTTTGAAAGCCAATCTGGACAGCTTTGATCCGGCAAAACTCCAGGGCGACGGAGCTTACATGCTCTTCAGCAAAGAAGTGAACAAAAAATACCGCCTCGTGGAGCGTCAGAAGGGCAAAAACTTTGAACGCAAAGTCGACCGCAACGAATATATGAGTATATTCCAGAACAATCTGTATAACTATGCAGATATTTTCATGCCCTGCGGCGGCAGACCTTCCACCTTGAACATCAACAACTACATGGACTATCTGCCCGACGGCGTACCTTCCAGCCGGGCGATCGTGGAAGGCGGCAACAGCTTTATCACGCCGGATGCCCGCATCAAATTGCAGGATGCCGGGATCCCCATTGTAAAAGATGCTTCTGCCAACAAGTGCGGTGTCATCACTTCCAGCTTTGAGATCCTCTCCGGCTTGCTCTTGAGCGAAGAAGAGTTCCGCAAAGAAAAAGATGCCATCGTCAGCGAAGTGTTGGAAAAACTCGCCAACCTCGCCCAGGGCGAAGCCGAATGGCTCTTTACCGCTCACAACGAAACCGGCAAGTATCTTACTGATCTGACCGAAGAGTTGAGCAGCACCATCAACAGCAAAAACTTTGCCATCGCCGAATACTTTACCCAGAATCCGGATAAGCTGGACGACAGAATCATCCTCGCCCACCTGCCCCGGACACTGGCAACCAAGTATGCCGACCGCATCGACCGCCTGCCCGCAGAATACCGGGTAGTGATCGCCTCGGTGGAACTGGCAACCAGAATCATCTACGGTCTGGGCGGCTCGCTGGAAAAAGAAATCAACGCAGCGATCGACTCAATCTGATAAAGGTTGTCTGGAGAACTTGGGGAAGAGGGAAAAACCTTTTCAGGAAAGGTTCTTTCCCTCTTCCCCAAACCCCATCACCCTTTTCCAAACCTTTTATTGGCACTTTTTTATGCCGTTCCGGCATAAAAAAGTGCCATCTGTGTTTTGAAAAAATTGTTCAATACATTTTCTGCTTATCAACCAATATTTTGCTCAATATTTCAATATCATTTACTTTATATTTCTCATGGCAGTTTTTTTTCCGACCTGTCCGACCTGTCCGACCTGTCCGACCTGTCCGACCTGTCCGACCTGTCCGACCTGTCCGACCTGTCCGACCTGTCCGACCTGTCCGACCTGTCCGACGGGTTTTACTGCGATGGAGCTTATTTTCTGCTGGCAAAAACTTCTACACTTACACTGTTATCGG
>JAZMZK010000104.1:0-3116 GCA_045585955.1 Victivallaceae bacterium | reverse complement strand
TATCTATTTGTGCAACAAATAGATAAATGCCAGTAAAAGGTTTGGAAAAGGGTGATGGGGTTTGGGGAAGAGGGAAAGAACCTTTCCTGAAAAGGTTTTTCCCTCTTCCCCAAGTTTCCTATATCAACCTTTATCAGAAACAAAGTTTTTGGGGTCGGAGATATCTCTCAAGCCGTCGCCTAACAGATTCAAGCTTAAAACCAATATGAACATAAATCCGCTGGCGGCGGCTACTTCCCACCATACTCCCCGCCAGAGGCGTTCCTGACCATCGGAGATCATTATTCCCCAGCTGGGGGCACTTTGCACGCCCAAGCCCAGATAGCTTACCAGCACTTCGGTCATTACTGCGTAGGCAAAACGCAAGGTAAAGTAGATTATCACCAGGTGCATGATATTGGGCAGAATGTGGCGGAAAATTATGACCCGGTTGCTTACTCCGCTGACCTTTGCTGCCTGCACAAAAGTTTGATTTTTCAGCTTCATGGTTTCCGCCCGTGCGATCCGGCAGAGTGCCACCCAGCCGGTCAGCCCGATCGCCAGATAGACTGCCAGCATCCCCGGTTCGGTATGCAGGGCTTTGGCACATATTTTCAATGGCATGGTCAGCTCTTCAGCCAGATAATCTTTGGTAAAAAGTAAGGCAAATGCCAGAATAAACAGCAAAGTCGGCATGGCGGCAAATGTGCTGTAAAGCCACATGATAAAGCTGTCAAGTTTTCCGCCGTAAAACCCGGCAAGCAGCCCCAGCGTTACCCCGATAACTGCGGCGATCACCGACGCCGTAACACCCACTTTTACCGCCGTGGATATGCCGCCAACAGCCCGGAGAAAACAATCCCGCCCCAGATAGTCTGTGCCCAGCCAATGCTCTTGGGAAGGAGGTGCAAAAATTTTATCCGGGTGTTCCACGGCATACGCCGGAATGGCATGACGCTTTTCGCAACTTACCGAATAAACTTCAACTCCTATTGCCGTAACTATATAGAGCATTACGACAATAAAGGAAACAAATGCACTTTTGTTCCGGTAAAGTTTTTTGAAAAAGCTGCCCATTCCCCGGAAAAAACTCATTGCTTATCCTCTTTTTTCTGGTGCTTGAGCCGGGTCAGATGGATTTGCAGCAAGCCGATCTCTGATGGAGTCACACCATCTAATCGTGCCGCTTGAGCCAAGGTGGAGGGGGCGGCTTTGATCAGTTTTGCCCGGGCTTCGTTGCGTAATCCCGGCAGCGTGGCATAGTCAAAGTCAGCAGGGATCTTCCACAATTCCAGCTTTTGCAGCCGCTTGATTGACTCGTTTTCTCTGGCAAGATAGCCGTCGTAATGTGCGGTTATGGCAAGCTGGGTCAGCACCTTTTCCCGCAGGGGTTCGTTATCCAGAAAAGCCAACGCTTCGCCGGGACAGGGCATTTCTGCATTGGGTTCAAACTCGCCAGCATACTTTTTGAAGTGATCCAGTATGGATTTACCTTTATACATGGTGCTGCGGGCGGCTTCTTCGGTTTGAGTTATCAAATCCCGATAGGCGGCGAACTTCTGATATTTGTTTTCCGGCAGCAAGCCCAGATCGTGGGCAAAGTCGCAAAGCCGCAAATCGGCGTTGTCCTGCCGCAAATGCAGCCGGTATTCGGCACGGCTGGTAAAGAGCCGGTAGGGTTCCACGATCTCTTTGCTGATAAGGTCGTCGATCATCACCCCAATATAGCTTTTGTCCCGGGGGAACTCCACGGGTTCTCTGCCCGCAGCATAAAGTGCGGCGTTGCATCCGGCAACCAAGCCCTGACCGGCGGCTTCTTCGTAACCGCTGGTGCCGTTGATCTGCCCGGCGGTGAAAAAGTTTTCCCAATAGCGGGAACGCAAGGTGCGTTCGGTCTGGTCGGGGAAAACAAAGTCATACTCAATAGCGTAGGCGTAGCGGGAGATCACCGCCTTTTCAAACCCCGGCAGCGTTTTTATCATCTTTTCCTGAATATAGGGCGGCAGACTGGTGGAAAAACCGTTGATGTAATATTCGCCGGTAAATTCCCCCTCCGGCTCCAGAAATAGCAAATGCCGCTCGTGGTGGGCAAAACGCACCACTTTATCTTCAAAACTGGGGCAATATCTGGCACCGATACCCTCGATCTTGCCCTGATAGAGCGGGGCAAGCTGAAGATTTTTCCGCACGATCTCGGCAGTTTTGTTATTCGTATAGACCATGTAGCAGGGCATTTCCCGCTCATTGGTTTTGGGCAGCGGCAGCGATTTATTAAATTCGCCCCAGAAGCTGAAATGGTCGCCCTGCTCTTCGGCGGGCTGTTTTTCCATGCTGGAAAAATCAATAGTTTTAGCCAAAATGCGTGACGGCGTACCGGTTTTGAGTCTGCCCAAGCGGAGTTTGAGAGTCTTTTCCAAAGCGTTGCTCATGGCAGAAGCGGCAGCATCGCCCACCCGCCCGCCGGGAAAATCCTGCAAGCCGAAGTGGAGTTTGCCCCGCAGAAATGTTCCGCTGGATAAGACCACACTTCGGCAGGGGATCGTCATACCGAACTGAGTCTTGACTCCGGTAATGCGGCGGGATGGAGCATCCACCTCAAAATCCACCGCTTCGCTTTGCAGGATATCCAGATTTTCCGTGATTTCCAAAAGGTATTTCATACCCTTTTGGTAACACACTTTGTCGCACTGCGCCCGGGGACTGCGCACAGCGGGGCCTTTGCCCCGGTTGAGCAAGCGGAACTGTATGGCAGAAGCATCGGTAACCAAACCCTGTGCCCCGCCGCAAGCATCGATTTCCCGCACCACCTGACCTTTGCCCACACCGCCGATAGCCGGATTGCAGCTCATCTGGGCAATATGATCCATATTCAAAGTGATCAAAAGGGTACTGGCACCCAATCTGGCAGCAGCAAAAGCCGCTTCACACCCGGCATGACCGGCACCGATCACCACAACATCATAACTTTTCACAAAAATCACCTCTTTTGAAAAAGTTCTGTTCTCAATAAGGGTCGGTACTTGAGGAGGGGAAAAAGACCTTTTGAGGAAAGGTCCTTTTTCCCCTCCTCAAACTCCACCCCTTTTTCCCAAACCTTTTACTGGCATTCATCTATTTGCAGAACAAATAGATGAATG
>JAZMZK010000103.1:0-15556 GCA_045585955.1 Victivallaceae bacterium | reverse complement strand
ATGCAGGCTCGTTGTGCTGTGATGAGAAAGATGTTATTGATTCTCCGGGGAATGGTCATAGCCGATAAAGAATTTGATAAAAATTATCAAAATATTTCAAAATCGGCTTGACTTTAAGCAAACCATCTCAAAAGGTCTTTTTCCCCTCCTCAAGTACCGACCCTTATTGGGTACAGAGCTAAAACTTAAACATTCAGCAAAGCCCTGTTCTCCCCCCCCGGAGGCAGGGCTTTTTTTTGCAACAAACCTTGGGGAACAGTTGTCCAAACCTCCATAAACAAGGAGGTTTTTATGGAAGAGTATACCAACGACAAACTTACCACCAATTTCGGCTCTCCTGTTGCCGATAATCAAAACAGCCGCACTGCCGGGCCCCGGGGGCCGCTTTTGATGGAAGATGTGAATCTTCTGGAAAAACTTGCCAATTTAAACCGCGAAGTTATTCCCGAACGGCGGATGCACGCCAAAGGTGCCGGAGCTTACGGCACTTTTACCGTTACCCATGATATAACCGATTACACCTGTGCGGATATTTTCAGCGAAATCGGCAAAGTCACCGAGGTCTTTGTAAGGTTTTCCACCGTTGCCGGGTTCCGGGGTGCCGCCGACGCCCAACGGGACATCCGGGGGTTTGCGGTAAAATTTTACACCCAAGAAGGCAACTGGGATCTGGTAGGCAACAATACTCCGGTATTCTTTTTGCGGGACGGCAACCACTTTTCCGACCTTAATCATGTAGTCAAAAAGTCCCCTGCCACCGGCTTGCACAGTCCGGCTGCCAACTGGGATTTCTGGACAAGTCTGCCCGAAGCATTGCATCAGGTAACGATCACTATGAGTGACGACGGTATTCCGGCAAGTTACCGCAACATGCACGGTTTCGGCAGTCATACTTTCAGCTTTTACAATCACCAGAAACAGCGGACATGGGTCAAATTTCACTGGATTTGTCAGCAGCCCATCAAGTTCCTGACCGACGAAGAAGCCTGTATGCTTTGCGGCAAAGATCCCGACAGCCACATACGCGATCTTTACGATGCCATCGCCAGAAGCGAATACCCACGCTGGCAGCTTTGCGTACAGCTTATGAGCGAAAAAGAAGCCCGCTATTTCCGGTACAATCCATTTGACCTGACTAAAGAGTGGTACACCGATGAGTTCCCCCTGCACCCGGTGGGTATGCTGGAACTTAACTGCAATTACCGCAACTACTTTGCTGAAGTTGAGCAATCAGCCTTCAATCCGGCAAACATCGTCCCCGGAATCGGTTTTTCGCCGGATAAAATGCTGCAAGCCCGGCTCTTTGCTTACGGCGATGCCCAGCGTTACCGGCTGGGAGTCAATCACCACCTGATCCCGGTCAATAAAGCCCGCTGCCCGGTCAATGGCTACTCCCGGGATGGCTTTATGCGTACCGACGGAAACTACTACGACAAGATAAGTTACGAACCCAACAGCTATGGAGCCTGGCAGGAACAACCGGAAAAAGCCATGCCCCCTACCCCGGTGGACGGCAACGGCGACAACTACGATTTCCGCACCGACGACGATGACTATTTCACCCAGCCGGGCAACCGTTTCCGCAATATGACCGCTGACCAGCGGGTAAGACTTTTTGCCAATACAGCCCGCAGCATGGAAGGTGTGCCGGATTTTATCAAACAAAAGCACATCAAGCACTGTTTTATGGCTGATCCGGAATATGGTTTGGGTATTGCCAATGCGTTGGATATGGAGTGCATTTTATGAAAAAAATCCACTTCACCATGACAGAAATGCTGGTAGTCATAACCATTGTTTGTCTGCTTGCCGGTTTTCTGCTGCCGGCTTTGAGCGGTGGGCTAAACCGCGCAAAGCTGGCAGGATGCGGCAACAATCTGCGGCAAATCGGCATATGTGTACAGCAGTACAGTCAGGACAATGCCGGAGATATACCCAACATTCTTAATGGCATGGAAGCAAACTCCATCCCGGTACTGCGTTTGCCCGGTAATATGGTGCTTGCGCTGGGCAGACTGGTAAATGTATATACAGCCAACCTCCGCATTTTCGGCTGTCCGGATTCGCCCGGCTGCGGGGAAGCAGAAGTGGAAAAACTCTGGGCAACCCCCACTATGGTATGGAGCGCTTATTTATACCGTGGACAAAGTCGTAATTTCAATTGCAAACTGCACAATATTGATAATCTCAAAAAACCTTATGTTATGGACTTTGCATGCATAACCAATCAGGGCGAACAGTTTGCTCCGCATAACTACCTGGCAGTAAATATGTTATTTCCGGATTGCCACATTGAGCTCCGCCGCAACACTAAAGAGCCGTTCAAAGATTTCACCGCCCAAGCCGCCCGCCATGGTGAAATAACCCCGGACTGCACAAAACTATGGGAACACGCTGATCAATAATATATTGCCCGATAAAAATCAATTTGTCAGTTGCCAAACTCGTAAAACTGCTGTATATTATACTTTATATTTTTTAAAGGCATACGGCAAAAAATGGTTGACAATATTATAATCAAAGGCGCAAGCCAGCACAATCTAAAAAATATCAATGCGGTGATCCCCCGCAATAAACTGGTGGTTATCACCGGCTTGTCCGGGTCGGGCAAAAGCTCGCTGGCGTTTGATACACTTTACGCCGAGGGGCAGAGAAGATATGTGGAAAGTCTGTCGGCATACGCCCGGATGTTCCTTGACCAGATGCAGAAGCCCAAAGTTGAGCACATCGAAGGGCTTTCGCCCGCCATTGCTATTGAACAGCGTTCAGCGGGCAGCAATCCCCGCTCCACCGTGGCGACAGTTACTGAGATATACGACTATTTGCGATTGCTCTATGCCCATGCCGGAACACCCCACTGCCCCAAGTGCGGCAAAGAACTCAAGCGGCAGTCAGCACAAGCCATAACCGATCAGATCATGGAGCTGCCGGAAAACAAAAAACTGATGATCCTCTCTCCGGTAGTCGATGGCAGAAAGGGCGAGCACCACGATATTATCGAAAAAATCCACACCGACGGTTTTCTCCGCTGCCGCATCGACGGCGAAATCATCACCATTGATGACCCCGAAGAAATCAAACTTGCCAAAACCATCCGCCACTATATAGATATTGTGGTGGATCGTCTGGTATCGGGCAATATGGATCGCTCCCGGGTCAACGACTCCGTGGAAACCGCCCTTAAACACGGCAACGGCATGTTGACACTTTTGGTGCAGGATCCGGCCAGCGGCGAGTGGGAGGAAACCAAATACAGCGAACACCTTGCCTGCGTGGAGTGCAAAGTAAGTTTCGGCGAACTTTTGCCGAGGAACTTTTCGTTCAACAGTCCCTATGGAGCTTGCACTACCTGTAACGGTTTGGGCGTGCAAATGGTGATGGCTGCTGAACTTGCCATACCCGACGACAGCAAATCCATCCGCAACGGAGCTATTCCCGGCTGGCGGCGGGGTCCCCGGCATTTGATAATGTATTACAACATGCTGCTGCGGAAGATCGCCGAGTGGAAGAATATCCCCAACATGCTGACCACGCCTTTCCGGGATCTGCCGGAAGATATAAAACATTTACTGCTCTACGGCAGCGGCGAAGAACATCTGGAATTCGATTATTACATAAGGGGCAAAAAGTTCCACTGGTCAAAGCCCTTTGAAGGGATATTGGAAAATATGCGCCGCCGGATGGTGGAAACCGAAAGCGATTCGGTGCGGGAACGGCTGAAAAGCTATCTGGCGCCGCAAATCTGCCCGGCTTGTCACGGTGCCAGACTCAATCCGGTAAGTCTGGCGGTAACCGTGGGCGGACTTTCCATTGATAAATTCAATGCGTTAAGTATAGCCGAAGCGGCAGAATTTCTCAATGGTCTTGAGCTGGATAAAGAAAAAAGCCAGATCGCCGAAGATGTGTTGCGGGAGATTCGCTCCCGGTTGAAATTTCTCTGCGATGTGGGATTGTCTTACCTCTCTCTTGACCGATCCTCCGGCACGCTTTCCGGGGGCGAAGCCCAACGCATCCGCCTTGCCACCCAGCTGGGGTCGGCACTGGTGGGAGTTTTGTATATTCTGGACGAACCCTCCATTGGTCTGCACCAGCGGGATAACGACCTGTTGATCGACACCTTGAAAAAGCTCCGGGATATCGGCAATACTGTGATCGTGGTGGAACACGACCTCGATACCATCCGTTCAGCAGATTATGTTATGGATTTGGGACCGGGAGCCGGTCGTGCCGGGGGCGAGATCGTTGCTGAAGGTTCGCCGGAAGATGTGTCAAAAGTGGTCGGTTCGCCCACCGGGGATTATCTGGCAGGCAGAAAAAATATTCTTGTTCCAGCAAAACGCAATCCGGGTAACGGCAAAAGTATCAAGCTCAACGGCTGCTGCCACAACAATCTGAAAAATATCAATGTAGAGATCCCGCTGGGTACTTTTACTTGCGTTACCGGTGTATCCGGCTCCGGCAAAAGCTCGCTGGTCAACGAAATACTGGTGCGGGCACTGAATCAACAGCAGAAGATCATGGATCTCCCTCCCGGCAAACACGCAAACATCGAAAATCTGGAGTTGATCGACAAAGCAATCATCATCGACCAGAGCCCCATCGGCAGAACGCCCCGCAGTAATGCGGCAACCTACATCGGGGCATTTGATATGATCCGCAAACTGATGGCGGAAACGCCCGAAGCCAAGCTCCACGGCTACACGCCGGGGCGTTTCAGCTTCAACATGAAGGGCGGCAGATGCGAAGAGTGCAAGGGCGACGGTATCAAGAAAATCGAAATGCAGTTTCTCTCCGATGTTTATGTGGAGTGCAGTGCCTGCGGCGGCAAGCGGTTCAATTCGGAAACGCTCAATGTGCGTTACAAAAAACACAATATTGCCGAAATATTGGATATGACCGTAAATCAGGCGGTGGATTTCTTTGAAAATGTTCCGCCGTTAAAGCGCAAACTTGCCACTTTGCAGGAAGTGGGTCTGGGTTATATCAAACTGGGTCAGCCCGCCACCACCTTGTCCGGGGGCGAAGCTCAACGGGTGAAGCTCGCCAGCGAACTCTGCCGGATCCCCCGTGGGCATACCATGTATATATTGGATGAACCCACCACCGGCTTGCATCTGGCGGATGTGGATCAGCTTTTGAAAGTGCTGTTCAAACTCCGTGATATGGGCAACAGCGTGCTGGTTATCGAACATAATCTGGATGTGATCAAAACTGCCGACCATATTATTGATATCGGTCCGGAAGGCGGCTCGGCGGGCGGTGAACTCATAGCCAGCGGAACGCCCGAAGCAGTGGCAAAAAACCGTAAATCCCATACCGGGAGATATTTGAAGGAATATTTATAAAATGAATGTAGCATATCAGACATTTCTGGCGATATTGGAAACTTTCATTGCCTTTGGCATCGGGGCATTTCTGACCCGGAAAAAGATCATTGATCAAAACGGCATCCAGCAGTTATCCAATTTGACATTGGATATACTTTTCCCGTTGCTGACCATCGGCAGCATTACCCGCAACTTCAAAGCCGACCAGCTGCTGGGCACCTGGATACTGCCGGTAATGGGTTTTGCCATAATGGCATTCGGTATGCTGCTGGGAAAAGTTTTCAGCCGGATGATGCGGTACGGAACCAAAGAGCGCAAGGCGATGTTTCAGCACTTCTGTACCTGCAATAATTATCTTTTTCTGCCGCTGATCGTGCTGGATAATTTGTGGGGCGATAAATATGTAAGTCTGCTGCTGTTGATGAATATCGGCTCCACTATCGGGTTCTGGACATTGGGTATAGCGGCATTTGGCGGCAGTTCACGCAAAGAAACCTTGAAAAACATCTTTTCGGTCAACCTCTACGCTGTGGTCATAGCGTTGCTGCTGGTGGCGTTCAACATCCAGCTGCCGACGGTGCTTGCCAAAGTGTGCAATACTATGGGCAACGCCGCATTGCCGCTGGTGCTGATCGGCATCGGGGCAGCGATCTATAACAGTGCTGGAAAAATCTTCCACCATTTGTTTGATGTATTTTACTTGAGCGTGGTGCGGTTGATTCTGCTGCCCATAGCGATCATATTGCTTTTGAAACTCCTGCCCATACCCGAAGATATATTCCGGGTGCTGGCAGTGGTATCCCTTATGCCGGTATCGTCCAGTTCAGTGCTGGTGGCACGCCGTTACGGCGGCGACATAGATTTGGCAAGTCAGGCGATCATAATAACCACCGTGCTGTCGATCATAACCGCACCAATAATGCTGAAAATACTGCTCTGAAGCAAGCCATCCCACGGGGAGCCGCCCGCAGTTATACGCAAGCGGCTCCGCCCAGTCCGCCCAGTCCGCCCAGTCCGCCCAGTCCGCCCAGTCCGCCCAGTCCGCCCAGTCCGCCCAGTCCGCCCAGTCCGCCCAGTCCGCCCAGTCCGCCCAGTCCGCCCAGTCCGCCAGTCCGCCAGTCCGCCAGTCCGCCAGTCCGCCAGTCCGCCCAGTCCGACCAGTCCGACCTGTCCGACCTGTCCGACCTGTCCGACTTTTTTTCTGAAAAAACTTGATTGATTGCTTGCAATTCAATATATTTTATGCTACCTTACGGACAAAGGCGTTTACAGCCGGATTTACCCCAAAACAATAACCAAAGGAGTTGTTACTATGGGAGATTATATTATTGGCAGTGGTCAAACATCAAATAATATTGTGTTAAATGGTGATGAGATGTTCATCTCCAGCGGCGGCGTGGCGAACAGTACTACCGTCAACGATTGGGGCGGTATGCACATTTCCAGCGGTGGCGTTGCAAACAACACTATCCTCAACGATGCCGGTTGGATGTACATCTCCTCTGGCGGCGTAGCGAGCAACACTACTGTCAACTTCAATGGCTATATGCGCATCTCCAGCGGCGGCGTGGCGAACAGTACTACCGTCAACAGCGGCTATATGTACATCTTCAGCGGCGGCGTGGCGAACAGCACAACCGTCAACTCTTTGGGCGAAATGTACATCTCCAGCGGCGGCGTGGCGAACAATACTACCGTCAACTCTTGGAGCTATATGTACATCTCCAGCGGCGGCGTGGCGAACAGTACTACCCTCAACAGCAGTGGCTGGATGTCCATCTCCAGCGGCGGCGTGGCGAACAGAACTACCGTCAACTCCAGCGGCGGTATGGACATCCGCGGCGGAGTGGCGAACAGTACTACCCTCAACTATGGCGATATGTACATCTCCAACGGCGGCGTGGCGAACAACACTACCGTCAACTCCAACGGCTATATGGGCATCTCCAGCGGCGGCGTGGCGAACAGAACTACCGTCAACTCCAACGGCGGTATGGACATCCGCGGCGGAGTGGCGAACAGTACTACCCTCAACTATGGCGATATGTACATCTCCAACGGCGGCGTGGCGAACAACACTACCGTCAACTCCGGCGGCAATATGAGAATCTCCAGCGGCGGCGTGGCGAACTCTACCGTCAACTCCGGCGGCAGTATGAGAATCTCCAGCGGCGGCGTGGTGAACAACACCACTGTCAACTCCGGCGGCTTTATGTACATCTACTCTGGCGGCGTGGCGGACAGCACTACCGTCTACAGCAATGGCAGCATGCTCATCTCCAGCGACGGGGTGCATCGCGGCAGCTTGAATATAAAAAGCGGCGCGGTTGTTTCGGCATACAATGGCAGTGTAATTGATTTTACTGTTGCAGACCGCACGGTCAAAGATGGTTATCTGATCAATGATCTTTCCAAGATTACCGGCACTCCGACATATACTGTTACTGTTGATTATGATCAGGCATACGGAACTTACAAACTTGCTCAAGGCGCAGAAAACTTTACCGGTTCTGTTACCATTGGTAACGGCAGTTGGAAATACGGCTCTGTTACGGCTAATGGCAATGCAGTCAGTTACAATAATAGAGTTTACTCCTTGACGGAAAAAGGCGGCAAACTCAACCTTGTTGTCAGTAATGATAAATATATCTTTATCAGCAGCAAATATAATGAAAAAATTACCGGCAAAATGCAGGATAGTGCATTGCTGGAGTATGGCAGAAATGCCTTTACCTCGATCGATGATTACAGTGGCAATAAAACAATTATTCTGCGCGACAGCAAAAATTCCGGCAATTATTTCAACAAAGGCACGGTTGCCGGAACAGTAGCGGAGCCGGTGATCAAGAAAACTGACAACTCTTCAAGCTATAAGCTGACTGCCACAGCCAAAGGTACTTTGAATATTTCTCAAGATACCGGTTCGACCGAGTTTCTGCGCTTTGCCACGGTCAATGTTACCGGGGCAACAGTTGGCAATGTTATCGGCGGCAAAGAATCCAGTTCCAAAAATACCAAGTCCACTGTGGATAAAAAGGGTACCGTCACTGATACAGACAAGACCAGTTCTACCCTCAATGCCAACGGCAAGTTCACCGCCAATGAAGGTTCGGCGGCAACTGTCAAAGGTTACGCCACGATCAATCTGACCAGTGCCACGGTAACAGAACTCTCCGGCGGCAACACCAAAAATACCACTAACAGCAAGTTGGTCGATGCTGCCGCCAAAGATCAGAAAACGATTTCAACTGTCAATGATTCAGTTGCCGCCGGTTCGGTCACTCTCAAAAATCAGGCTAAAGCCGGTTCGATCAGCGGTTACAGGAATGTAACGCTCACTGATTCCACGGTGGGCGATGTAACAAACTTTACCAGCAAGGATTCCCAGAGCGATACATTTACTTTTGATGAGGCAAAAAACACTGTTACCCGCAAGGTTGCTTTGACTCATACCGAAAGCACTGCCGGAACTTTCAAAGCCACTGGTTCCACGGTGGGCGATGTTACCGGTTTTGCCACGGTCAACTTGAAAAATGTCACTTCTGCCGGGGATTTCCGGCGGGTGGGAGCCGATGGCAAGGCTTACAGCACGGTCAAAGAGTCGCTCAATATCAAGACTGACAAAAAGGGTGTGGTAACTGGCTCTTACACCAAGACCGAAACCTTTACCCGTGCTGGCAAGTTCACTGCCGCCGGTTCGACTGTGGGCGATATTCGAAACTTTTCTACGGTAACGCTGGATGGAACTTCTGCTGAAAAAATCAGCAACTCCCTTACGGCGAAAATCGTTACCAAAGGTACAGCAACATGGGCAGACGCCGCAGACTATGGCACTCCCGATGATTTCGACATTGACTTGAGCAAGTTTGAGTTGACGAAAACGCCGACCTACTCGCTAAACGGTTCGGTAACTCTGAAAAACGGTGCCTCAGCTGAAATTATCACCAACTTCAAGAGCGTGACCATGACCAACAGCGAAGTTGTTGGTGCTGTAACCAATGTCAACAAAGTTACCATCAATAAGGGCGACAGCACGATCGGCAGTTACACCGGTACCGACGGCAATGACACCGTAACCATCGCCAAAGGCGCTGTGCTGACCGCCGGAGAGATCGTGCTGACCGACGCCAAAGATACGCTTGCCTTGAACGGTACGCTTATTCTTTCCGGCAGCAATTTTGATGTGACCAAGATCACCGGCAAAGGCGAAATCGCCGCCGCCGCTACGGTTTGGGATGCTCTGGATATGGATGAAACAGTCCTGAATCTGGGCGAAACATCAGAATACTTCCGGGGTACAGCCTACGAAAACGCTGACGACACCTGGAAGAAAGCAGTCAAGTGGAATGGCAAATCCGACTATAACGGCTGGCTGGGCGATTGGAGCGGAGCCAAAGAAGGCAGCGACGAAGTAGACTTTATCAAGTTCAAAGCCGCAGAAAACGCAAAACTCACCATCGGTGGCGAGGTAGATTGGCTCCTGCTGGACAAAAAAGGCAATGTAATTGAAAGCAAGATGATAACCGCCGCCGGAGATTACATAATCCAGCTGGAAAACAAGAAAGATAAATCCACAACCTACACCATAAATCTGGCATAAGCTCCAGTAAAACAAACACAAAAAAACTGCGGCAGAACTGAAAAAGTTTGCCGCAGTTTTATTTTTGCAGTTGCTTAATATTCGTAATAGGCGAATTCTTCGCTGCGTTTGACTTCTTCCACCACGCCTTCCGGAGTAATGGTCACACAGTCAAACTCGTTCTGATAGCGGTCACGGCTGTGAACGGTCAGGCACTTGTCGCTTACTTCCACATCAATAGAGGTAAACTGCATGTTTTCTCCCAGTTTACCGGTCGGACCTCCGGTAATAACTACCGGGAAGTTGTAATTCACTCCCAGCGGGGGCAGACCTCCACCCAGGAAATCTTCAAACTTCAGCATGCTGTAACAGGCGTTTTTCAGCGGAATACTACGGAAGGGTCTATGAACATGACCGCCCAGCCACAAATGAATCTTCAATTGCGGATTTTCGCCTTTCAAAACCGGGTCTATCACCTGCCGCACATGATTGGGCATATATTCTCTGCCGTCGCCAACTGGAATACCGTGTGCCAACACAATGCGGTATTTGGCATCGCGGCACATCGGCAGATTTATTGCATTTTTAAGCCACTTGGCTTCAGCAGCAAGGTAGGGCTCAAAGTCATGATACTGACGGGTGGAAGGCGGAGCCTGACGCGGATGGTCATCGCAAAAATCCAGCACGATAAAGCATACATCGCCCCAGCGGAACATGTAGTACGCTTCTCTGCCGGGATCCGGTGCGGTAAAATATTCAAAGAAGCGGTTGGAATCTTTACCGTAAATCTCGTGATTGCCGCGAACCATCACCAGCGGCAGATGGTTTTCGGTTATCTCCCGGTACGGCACAATAAATTCATCCATTACCGACAAATCATAATCAGTAGTCCAGAACAAGTCACCGCAAAAAGCCATAAAGTCCGGTTTGAATGTGTTATTCTTACCAACCAAACCTTCCAGAAAAGCTCTGCGTGTAGCCGGATTTTGCAAATCAGCAGTTACCGAAAAACGGAAATCCCCCTTCGCTGGAGCCGTCTTAAATGTATCAATTTCAAAAGGGAACTCTTCCAAAGCCCGGCAATCGTCGATCAAAACAGCCTGATACTCGTAAACTTTTCCCGGTTCAAGGTCAGTCAGGCGAATATGATGGACTGCCCGGTCGTGGCGAGCCTGTCCGCCGAGGTTATCATAAACCCGAGTCCACTCTTTTGTACCCTGCAAACGGTAATCTACTGCCGCCGGAGTTTTGCGGTTGGCGGTAAAAATTACAGAAATAGCGTTATACTCCGCATCAGGATAGCTGATAAACGGCTTATATTTCATGGTCAGCGTTTCCGGTACTTCCATGATCTTACAGGCTGTCGTCATAAAGGTTCCACCACCGAAGATTTCAAACACCAACTGATTGCGGCCTTTTTTGTAATTGATTTCCTGCAAGTGATTATCCGGTCGGACCGGAGCTTCGCTGTTGGCACAAACCCGGGCATCCAGCTTTATGGAGCCATTGAAATACAATGCCCATCGCCAGTCGGCAGCAACCCCCAGCAGCAGCGAACCGTCGCAATCTGCCGTAAAATCAGCGGTCAATATGGTACATGCCAGTGTTGCGGGGCGCGGCTTGATGATTTCATACATATCAAGCATACCGCTTTCGGCAAACTTGAATTCTTTACCTTCCACAACTCTGCCGTCAGGTAAAGCGATAGTTTCATCAATAAAACCCTTGATATCGTCCAGCACATCGGGTATATCCGGAGCGGCAAAATACTTCCACTGCCAGTTGGCAGTATTTTCTCTGTAACTCATAATCCTGACCTTTCTTAAAGATTGTTCTCAATAAATTTTAACAAAGCATCCCAGTTTTCGGGCGTAAAATCGTGCTCGCCCTCCCGGCAATAGTAGCCGATGGAGTCTTCGCCGACAAGCTTTCCGCAAGGGGGAAAACAGGTATCGTTCAAACCTTTTTTACCATAAATATTCCATGCCGGACTTGCCAGCACTCCGGAGAGATATTCCCCTTCCGGATCGGCGTAAACATCGTTGGAAGCACTGGCTATATAGAGCAGCCGCGGAGCAATGGCTGCCATCAGAAAGTGCTGATCCACCGGGTATTCCAGATCCCGTCGGTCATACTTCTGAAACTCCGTACAAAACCACCGCTTGTTCCAGACATTGAGCCACGCAAAGTCTTCGCCGTAGTAGCGGTGGCTCAATTTAGCTCCGCAAGTACCCGAGCAGTTGGAAACCGTAAGCCAGATACGCTCATCATTAGCCCCCGCCCACAATGCGGTCTTGCCCAAGCGGGAGTGGCCATGCACCACTACATGCTCCATATCGATCTCATCTTGCGTACTCAAGCAATCCAACGCCCGCATAATGCCCCATGCCCACGCACTGATGATCCCGGTATTGCGATTTGGTCCATACCATTCTTCGGCAGAGTAAAAGAGCCGCATTACCCCCACTTCAAACTTATTGGGCAAATCAAGGGCTATATCGTGGTAGCAAATGGTTGCGGCGGCAAATCCGTGCTGCAAAACTTTTTCAAACTCCCAGCGGTAGGCTTGAATTCCCCGCTGGCTCTCATTTGCCCTGCCATCATTGTAGCGGATACTCCAGCTCTCGGGGGCACGCACAAAAGGTCTGAAAGTTACTTCCGGGTCATTTGTAGCAGTAATATTACCCTTGAAGTTCAAACCGAAAATCACCGGCACTTTGCCTTTCCGTTCCGAAGGGATATAAAGCAGCATGGGAATAATATGCTCTATACCGTTATTTTGGCAAACAATATCGATTTCCCGGCGGATCGCCAACCCATTGAATGCAGACCCTTCTTTACGCAGTACAAACTCCAGCTTTTCACACATGGGGGGGATAACGCCATACATGGAACGCTTGAATTCATCCAATAAATGCGGCCTGATATTTTGCTCAAAATCCGCTATGGATGTATTTTCATCCACCGGCAGCTGCGGTACGGTATACGGAGGAACTTTATCACTGTCCAAATTCATAGCATCTGCCACCGCCTGGATCTCCGGCGGCAGATTTTCGTGAGCAAAGCGTTTTTCTTTCATAATGAGATCACAACCTTTTACTTAAAACTTGACCAATCCGGCGGCGTACAAAAATGTAAGCAATGTCAGCACCGGAGCGATGAACCGCACAAATACCGACCACAATCTTACCGGGAGTTTAGTGTTAAGGGTGCGCCGGAAATCTTTACTCTTTTCCAAAGTAAGCGGCATACTGCCGCCTTTGCGGTAAAGCTCTCTGGAGCATTTGCCCACGCCCCAGATCCAACCGGCAAATATAGCGATCAGCAAGCCATCCAGCGGCAAGATCCAGCAGGAGCAAATGTAGTCCAGCTCGTCAAGGAAGTTGCCTTTGATCGAACCGAATACACTCTTGAGCACCTTTTCCACAGCAGAGAGATTCGACCAATCCGCCACGCTGAAACAAGTCAAAAGTGCAAATGCCGAAATCACCACGGTCAGCAAAACAACTGCTTTCTGACGGGAGAGCTTCAAGTGCTGCATGACCGTAGATACACCGCATTCCAGCAAACTTATACCGCTGGTAAGAGCGGCGATGGTCAGCAGAATAAAGAAAAATCCGTTCCAAACCCAGCCCAAACCGCCGGGTATGGCGTTAAAGGTAATAGGCAAAACATTGAAAATCAAGCCAGGTCCCTGCCCCGGTTCCTGCCCCATGGCAAAGACAGCCGGGAAGATCGCCAACCCGGCAAGCATGGCAAGCAGAGTATCAAAAAATACAACGCTTACAGTAGAAGAAAGGATGTTGCGGTTGCGGGGCAGATAACTGCCGTAGGTGATCAAAATACCCATACCCAAGCTCAAAGAATAAAATGCGTGGCCCAGAGCATCCAGAATACTCGTTTCGGTGATTTTGGAGAAATCCGGCTTCAGGAAAAACTCAATACCCTTCCCTGCCCCCGGCAGCGTCACCGAACGGATCACCAGCACAATGATCAGAAAAAACAGAAGCGGCATCAAAAGTTTGCTGGCAAGTTCCACACCTTTTTTAACTCCGCCATAGCAGACAACTGCACATATAAGCATGTAAATAATCATACCCAACGCACATTTTCCGCCATTGCTTGCCATAGCACCGAATGCCTTACCGGCTTCGGCGGTGTTGGCAAAGTTCAGATTACCGGCAAAGGCTTCGTAAGTATAAAGCAAAGTCCAGCCGCCGATAACTGCGTAGTAAGAGAGAATAAGCATTGCCACCAGCGAGCAGAAAAAACCCACCACAGTAAAGCCCCAACGCAATACCGCCAGCGAAATCAACGCCACGATCGCCGCCAATCCGTAATTCTGGTTGAACGCCGCAATCAACGCCGCCAGCAGCAAACCGATACCGGCAAAACAATAACTGATAGTTTTACTGCCTCTCTGAAAGTGTTCGAATGCACCAATGGGGTCACTTTGCGATGCCCGCCCCATGGCAAACTCTGCCAGCATCACCGGCAAACCGATAAGAAGCATACACCCCAGATAAACCAGCACAAAAGCTCCGCCGCCATTCATTCCTGTAATATAAGGGAAACGCCAGATGTTGCCCAGCCCGATCGCCGATCCGGCGGCTGCCATTACAAAACCCCAGGTACTGCCCCAATGTTCACGCTTCTGTTCCATAAAGATAATATCTCCTGTAAAATTATGATTTTCAAAACACAATCACATTAAGATAGCACCGGAACACTGTTTTTTCAATATTATGAGGCAAGATTATTTAAAAGTATTCGCTTTAAGGTCATATTTTTGCTGATAGACTTTGGGCGATATACCAAATTTCTTGCGAAAAGCCGAACTGAAATAGTTTACCGAGCCAAAGGCACAGAGCCGGGCGGTTTCGTTTACGCTCAAATGTTTTTCCCGCAAAAACCGGCAGGATTTTTCCAAACGCAAATCCAGTAAAAGCCGGGTGAATGGTTTGCCGAAGTGTTCCGTTACCCGGTGGCAGGTCCGCGATGGCGATAAAGCAAGCCAGTGTGCAAGATCCTGTAAAGTGATATTTTCCTGATAATGCTCTTCGAGAAAATCCATCACTTGAGCGGCAAATCCGTTTCTGCTCTTTTCTTCTGCCAGAAACTCTTCCATTTGGCCAGTCAATCCAACTGCGATCACCGGCAGCACCGCCACGATCCGGCGGATAGCATCTTTATCCAAGGGCCGCTGCCACAATCCGGCAAAAAGCACCCCGGTAAGCACGCCATCCCGGAAAACCGGAGCGACCACCTGCACATAACCTTTCCGACATCGCCAGAGCAAACTTGCCGGATGCTCCAGCAAAAGTTTGTTACGCAGCTTTACCACACAGTGTTTAACACAACTTGCCACCTCCTTGATGGGGCAGTGTTCGGGGTGACGATAATGCAAATTAAGGTATTGGCGTTGACAACCTATCTTGCGGGACGAAAAAAAGCGGTAGTGCACATCGTGATAAACCAGCTGTACACCCAGCATTTTTTCCAGAATCTCTAATTGTAAACTTATATCCATACAGTATTATACCTTAAAAAATACAAATCACAACTCTTTTTCAGCAATATAGCACAACTTTTCAGCAATACAACACTTGATTTTCTTTTTTAAGAGATTACCTTTATATAAACTTTAATT
>JAZMZK010000102.1:0-60497 GCA_045585955.1 Victivallaceae bacterium | reverse complement strand
ACCCACTCTGTGCCGTTGTAATACTCAACCACTCCATCGCTGACTTGTGCGGTCAATACCACATCTTTATTGGTTATTTGAGTTATGCTGGCAGCAATTTCCAGCGTGGGAGCAACCTTGTCGATGTTATTGATATTGATGCTCTGGGTGGTAACATTGCCCGCTTCGTCAGTTGCCCGGAACTGGTAAGTGCCGTTTTTGCTGACGGTCAGAGTACTGCCTTGCACCCAATCCGTACCGTTGAAGTATTCAACAGTACCATCACTGGCGGTGGCAGTCAACACCACATCTTGGTTGGTCGCTTCGGTTATGTTGGCAGCAATTTCCAGCGTGGGAGCAACCTTGTCGATGTTATTGATATTGATGCTCTGGGTGGTAATATTGCCCGCTTCGTCAGTTGCCCGGAACTGGTAAGTGCCGTTTTCGCTGACTGTCAGAGTGCTGCCTTGCACCCAATCTGTACCGTTGAAGTATTCAACCACTCCATCGCTGGCAGTAGCTGTCAATACCACATCTTTATTGGTTACTCCGGTTATGCTGGCAGTAATTTCCAGCGTGGGAGCATCCTTATCAATATTATTTACATCAACAGTTTTTTGATTCACATTACCGGCATTGTCCGTAACCTTAAAGTAGACTTTTTTATTGGAGTCAACAGTTACACTATTGCCACTCATCCAATAGCTGTTGTCAAAACTGTACTCAATGGATTTGACTCCGCTGGCATCGTCTTGTGCGTTAACCGAAAGGATAACATCCTGATTTGTCGGTTTTTCTGTATTTCTTGAAATATCCAAAAACGGAGCATCTGTATCGATCTTGGTGACAAATACATTTTGGATATTTTCATTGCCCGCATTATCTGTTACTTTGAAGTATACAGTGCAATTGTTTTCAACAGTAACACTGGACTCGGCAATCCACACTTCGTTGTCGAGAGAGTACTCAACTGTTTTGATCCCACTGCCGTCATCTGTTGCCTCGGCGTCGATCGTAACCGGATGATTGGTCCATTCTGTCGGATTGCCGGAAATTTCCACCGTCGGAGCAACATTGTCGATATTGGTTACATTCAGCGATTTGACACCGCTGCTCAAACGCTCTTTGTCGCCGGAGCCATTCTCAAATTCAATGAACGATTCAAAGAAATATCTGCCGTTGGCAGTCAACGAGAGGTTTCCGGTAAATTCGACCCATTCGCCGAACATACTGCCGTATGCGTAGTAAGTCTTGGCATTTTCTGCGGCATTGACCGTTACAGTCAACTCCTTTACCACGGTTTCAAGATCGGCTGCAACCTCAAGTTGCGGCTGCTGAACGATTCCGGACTCCAGCGATTCCATATACGCACTGGCAATATCGCTTACCTTCAATTCATAGCTGTTCACCAGATTTTCTGCAATATTGGCATCGCCCTCGATATAGAGGTAATTGCCATTGGCAACTTGCAATATATATTGACCGTTTGCTGCCGTTGCAGTTTCCACAAGGTTGCCTGCGGCATCAAACTCTTTGACGGTCAACCCTTCGCCGGTGATGGTCACATCCAGAACATCGGCGTAAACTGTATTCAGCAAATAATAATCTGCATCGCCGGAATAGGTCATCAAACCAACATAAGTGCCTGCTGCAAGAATTGTGGCTTTATCCTGAATATTGTTGCCGCCTTTGCCGGAGTCGATACTGCCGGTACGGGCAAAGTCAAACCGGTCAACCCCGGTTGCCCATTCGGCTTCAAAACTCATGGTATAGTTGGTGTTTTTGTCCGAATTTACTATGATACCGAATTCAGAATCGTCAAATTCCGTAAAATCTATCCCCGCAAGCGAAATCACGCCATCTTTACTGGTTGCCAGTACGGTGGTCTGCTCTTCGCCATCATCAGTGTAAATGGTGTGGATCAGCGAAGCTGTTATAACCGCTTGGGGATTCGTTGCAATTATCCGGATGGCATCACCTTCGATACCATCCTGAAGGATGGAAATGTTGAACCGGGATTTCTGGGCAATGGGCAGGTTGGTAAAGGTTGCTCCATTACCGGAAAATGCCCCGATATTGACAACTACTTCTTTGATGCCGTTGCCGTAAGAATAGTTGAAGTCATCAAAGGTTTGATCTCCGGCATCTTGGGCAGAACTTGCCACATCTCCGGAAAGTCTGCCCACTGTGTTGAGCAATGTACCCCATGCAGTCTGACCGATACCGGTAGTGAAATAATTCAGACTGCTGCCGATGGCATAGGAGTATTGGGTCATCAACGGACTTGATTTTACCGGATTGAACACTGCCAAACCGTTACCGTAAGTTACCGGAGTATTCAATGTTGCCTTAACTACATTGTCGTTGACTGCATCAATCAGTTTTTCTGCCGCCTCACGGAGTACCGGCGAAATCTCATAGTTCAAAGTTTCCTTCAAAACACTGATCAAGTCGGAATATGCACAAATCTCATCGCCGTAATTGTAGACAGAACCAAACGCATTGCAAAGAGCAGTCCAGTCTTCAAAGGTGAAATCTCCGGCATTGACGGCAAATTCGTTGAGCGCAGTTGTAAGATATGTGTTGCTGGTATCAAACGCAGCAAAAGTCAATGGCACTTTACCGGAGGTATTGCTGCATTTTACTACCTTTTGAGCAAATTCCAGCGGGGTCATATTGGCTTCTAAACTCTTGAAAAGCTTGGCATACTGCATAAGCTGATTCGGGGTATAACCGATCGCTTCCGAGGCAACCACATAATCGACCGCACCTTCCATGGTACTTATAACTACATCGCTGCCCATCAGACACTGATCGAAAACCACTACGCTGAGATCATCATACTTGGTGTTTTTCAGCAAATCGGCTATCTCTGTTATTTCCATATTCGATTTGGCTGTATCGTCACGGCTGTTGACCCCCAGACTTGTACCGTGGTCTTTCATGATCAAAGCATAATTATCGGCACTGCCTTCCTGCATCCCCCAATCAAGGAATGTTTCCAGGGTTGCAACATCACCGGTATCCCACTCGTCTTTGTTGCCCAGCTGCTGCCACTCTATATAGTCTGTAAAACCATTGTTGTAAACAACTTTGCACACCCGGGTACCGTTCCAATTTTCTCCGGAAGGATTGGATTTTTCTGCACGGTCAAACAATACATAGACTTCGACTCCGGCGGGGAGCTTCCGTTGATGCATATACATCAAATCTTTGATATATTCATCTTCAAGGTTGTTATCTCCGGCAATGTAGATGAATATCGACCACTTGTTATCATTGCTCGCTTGCTGGTGATCGGGCATGCCTTGAGCAGTTATTGAATAGTTGCTGTAAAGTCCTGCTTCCGGCGTATCGACTGTCAGGTAATAATCACCTTTTTTAAGTCCGGCAAGACTGATTTCCGAACCGGTGCCGCGGCGGAGTTCATTGCCTTCCGCATCTTTGATCACATAATTTATACCCTGCCAATCGGCACAGTAATCGCTCAAGATGATCTTGGTGGATTTCCACGCATCATACTCAAGAGTGATCTTGAAGGTATCGGCGGTGGTTTCGTCATCCTGTCTGGCGGCTGCTATACTCAAATTGCTGATCGTCTGATCCTGACGGATGTCGATAAAGCCCTGCTCAAATTCAACGCTTTCAAAGGCGTCTGAATTGATGAGTCGGGAGTTGGTTACACTATACTCTATTGAATAGTTGTTGACCGCCCCTTCATAGCCGTAAACCTTGATATAATATTCACCGGCTTGCAGCTTGTTCAAACTGATCTGCTCGGAACTTTCCGCCGAGTGCGAGTATGCAACTCTCTCTCCTGCGGCATTGAGTATATCCACATCGATATCGCCGCCGGGGGCAAAGTTATAATTGATGGTGATATAATCGTCCGAAGAGCCATCTTCAAGGATCGTAAACTTGAAATAGTCCACTTCGTAATCTGTACTGACTGCCAGATTTTCAATCTTTCCGTTTCCGTTGAGTACGGAGAGATTTTCGGCATTATCCAGCGACGAGTTGCCGGTGGAGTTGTTTGATTTTTCCACTTGCGTTATATTGGCATTGAGTGTGTATTCTGCCAGACCGCCATCGGCACTTGCCACCCGCACATAGTAAACACCATGTTTGAAGCTGGCAAAAGATATTGTCTGGGTGGTGAATCCGCCGGTTTCAGACTTAACTCCTCTGCCGATAAGGTCTTTGCCGTTGGCTCCGTAAATATAGAATTCCAATTCAGCATCGGCACTGTCATAGGTTATGGTAATAGTGTCGTTACTTGTCATACCCTTTTCAAGTACGAACATAAAGTAGTCTTCATCGCCGGTTTCACCGATCGCCGCATTGAGCGAAACTGATTCCCGCAGTTTGCCCAAATGGTAACTGTGGGCTTTGTCGTTGCCGCATTCGATTTCATCGTTCAATGTTACGATCTGGGGCAGATCCCATTTGAGCGTGTACTCATTGGTATTGCCGGAGAATCCCTCAACTTTCACATAATAATCGCCAGCGGCAAGTTTGTGCAGCGAAAGCGTTTCGTTGTCGCTTGCACTCTTGGCTTCTTTGACCAGATTACCTTCGCTGTCATACAAGTAAAGGTCAAGATTGCCTTTCCAGGTCTTGAAGTCAATAGTAATGGCGCTGGCTGCCCGACCCGCTGTATCGAGGGTGAACTTGTAATAGTCCACATCGTCAGCCGAATCAATGGTAAGCTGATCCAGCGCGCCGGAAAGACCGGTAAGTTCAACGGCTTTATCCATCGAGTCATTATCAAATCCATCCGGATCAAAACTCAATCCGACACGGGTATTGAAGCCGACTTCAAGAAGCATATTGCCAGCGGCATCGACCGTAAGCGTGTAGTTGTAGCGGCCGATATCCAAAGTTTCACCGTTGACGGCAACTGTGCCGTAAGTGATCGTGCCATTGCCTACACTCATACTTCCGGTAAAGTTTTCCGCTCCTTGAGCCAACTTGTAACTACCGGGTACTTGCACCTCGCCAACTGTGATCGTATAGTTTGGAGTGCCGGTAATCAGCGAAAGATCGTTGATGATATAACCATCTTCCGCAGTTCTGCCGGATATGGTAAAGTCGATGGTGCTGCCGGAAGCTGCGGAAACTGTTGCACCGTCAGCAATCGTCAAAGTTCCGCAATGCACGCCGCCCCGGGCAATATACATTTCGCCGCCGTCAGCTACGACTGTATTGCTTGCCGTACCGCCGTTGGCAATATTCATCACCACGCCGGAATTGATTGCAAAATCACTGATTTTTGCATCTTTCATTTCAAAGGCAGAACCGTTGTAGCTGCCCTGAATATAGGTGTTGGAAGCTACAAACATATTCAAGTTGGCACCGTCGGCAGCAATAATATTACCGGCAGAACCGCCGCTGGCAATATTGATACTGCCTCCGGCATTGACCGTGGTATTTTCTGCTGCACCGCCGCTGGCAATGTTGACCAGACCATCGGCATTGACTGTGGTATTTTCTGCCTTGCCGCCTTTTTGTATGTAAAGAGTGCCATCTGCCAGAACTGTATTACCGGCACTACCTCCATTATATACATACATATTGCCGTTGACCGTGGTATCGCTTGCTGTACCGCCATTGAATACCCGCATGATGAGATCTCCGGAGAGCGTTTCGCCGGAGAATACTGTGCCGTGATCGGTCAGCACGCCGCGGCTGTGGATAAGCACCGGGTGATTGCTGAATACCGAAAGTGTCAGATTCCCGCTGTTCTGCTCAAGCAAATAGAGGTTATCCGTACCGTAAACGACGGCATTATCCACGCTGATAGTGCCATAATTTGCCGTTCCGTCAGTAATGGTGATGGAGTTGGTAAAGTTTTCTGCCCCTTGAGCCAGCTTATAGGTGCCGGGTGTCTGATAAGCGTCGAGCGTGATCGTATAATCCGCTGCTCCGGAGATCCGGGTAAGATCGTTGATCAAATAATCATCTTCCGCATTTCTGCCGGTCAATGTAAAGTCAATGATACTGCCCAAGTAAGCCGAAACCTTTGCACCGCTTTCAATAGCCAAACTGCCGCAATGTTTACCGCCGCTGGAAATAATCAAATAAGCTTCGGAACCAATAACCGTATTGCTTGCCGCACCGCCGCCTAAAATGTTCATGCTGCCGCCGGAATTGACCGTTGTATCAATTACCGTACCGCCGCTGGAGATGAGCAATCTCCCCTGCGAGTTGACCACCGTATCGCTGGCTGTGCCGCCGTTACGGACATACATTCTGGCTGCTTTACCGTTGATTTCGCTGAAGCTCGCCGTACCACCGGCGTTGACCTGCACATAACCGTTGGTCAATACTGTAATATAATCTGCATGGGCTGATGTTCCGTAGATAGACAACCACCCCTGGGACAGCGTAATATTGCTTGCCGATGCACTGGTATTGACAACCATTCTGCCTGAAACACCAACTTCGGCAAAGTTGGCACTGCCGCCTTTAAGCACCCGGAAATAGCCGCTGGAAGTGACCGAAGTGTAGTTCGCCACGCCGCCGCTGGAGATATTCAAAGCCGCACTGACTCCGGTAACCGCAGCACTGTTCACTACCCCTTCGGAATACACCAGCACACTGCCGTAGGTATTTACCTCAACCCCGTTGAGGGTGGCTCCACGGGAAATGCGAATGTTGCCGCCGGAAAGTAATACCATATCGTTGGCAGTACCGCCGCTGGAAATCATTATTGAACCGTAGGAGTGGACAATACTGTTTGCCACGCCGCCGCTGGAAATGTACATTATGCCGCCGGAAATGGTGGTGCTGTTCGCCACGCCGCCGCTTAAAATATACATGCTGCCGGAAAGGGTAGTGCTGTTTGCCACACCGCCGTTGGAAATGTACATGTATCCGCCGGAAAGGGTGGTATTATTCGCCACACCGCCGGAAGATATACGCATGTCGTTTGTAACAGCGTTATCGACGATGGCTCCGGAGCTTAACATGCCATTGTGCGTGTACTCTACGACCGGCTTGAAAATATCCAGCATCAAATTGCCGTCGGTATTGGTCACAGTATAAGTTACATCATTATACATATAGCCGTAACCATTGACCATAAGAGATATATAATCCGCAGCACCGTCAAAATAGAGGTTTATTGAGGACGCGGCAAAGTTTTCCGCACCCTGCGCAAGTTTGTAAGTACCAAACGCCTGATCGGCCGAAACCGTGATCGTACAGCCGAAACTTCCGGAGATTAGCGAAAGATCGTTGATCAAGTAATCATCCGCCGCCGTTCTGCCCGCCAGCGTAAAGTCAATAGCCTGACCGCCTTGAGCTGAAACGGTTGCACCATCTTCAATAGTCAAACTGCCATAGTGTGTGCCTGAAATAATCAAGTAACCGCCGGACGAAACCACTGTATTGCTTACCGCAGCACCTTTGTAAATGTTCATGCTGCCGCCGGACGAAACCACCGTATTGCTGGCAGTGGCACTCATGCCAAGTGCCATGCTGCCGCCGGATGCGATCACCGTATCAATGACTGTACCGCCGGAGTAAAACCTTATTGCGGCACCGGATGAAACCATCGTATCGGTGGCAGTACCGCCGGACGAAATTAGTATTCTGCCGCCGGAGCCAAGCACAGTGCCGTCAGCCAAACCGCCGCTGGAGATGTGCATGTTTGTTATATTTGTCGACATATTATTTACCACGCCGCCGGAAGAAACATGTACAGTGGCACTGGTAAGAACTGCGTTCTCTATTACCATGCCGGAAGAGAGCAATGTATCACCAGATCGGTTGTAAATATTCACCGCTGCCGGAACTTCGACCGGCGTGGAGTTGTTCTCTACATTCAAGAGCAACTCATCGTTGGTCTGGGTCAAGGTATAGACCACATCATTGTATTTCACTGCCTCGCCGTTGACGGTGATCGTGCCGTAGTCAAGCGTGCCGTTGCCGATGGTAAGACCGGCAATGCCTTCTGCTGTGATCGTGCCGATAAAGCCCTCTGCACCTTGAGCAAGAGTGTAAACGCCGCTGGCTTGATCGTCGGAAACCGTAATGGTGTATATGGGGGCACCATTGATCAAAGTCAGATCGTTGATCAAACAGCCATCTTCCGCAGTTCTGTCGGCAATCGTAAAGTCAATTATACTGCCTTCGTAAGCCGAAACAACAGCCCCGTCGGCGATTGTCAGCGTGCCGGAATGGGCAGCACCGCCGGAGATATACAATCTGCCGCGTTCCCTGACTGTTGTATCACTTGCCACGCCGCCGGAAACAACTTCCACGACCCCATGGGTATTGATCAGCGTATTATCAGCAGTGCCGCCATTGATTTGCACATGACCGCCGCGATCGACCACAATACCGCTGGCTTCGCCGCCTTCGGCAACACGCAGTTTGAGTTTGAGGTCTGCGGTCAAACCGGAAATCCTGCCATCGGTCATTTCCAAAGCAGAGCCGTTGTAACTGCCTTTTACATAAGTATTTTCAGCAGCGGTTATGGTCAATTTTGCTCCCTCATCCGCCACAATACCATTGGCAGCAGCACCTTGCGATATATACATAACGCCCTGACTGCCGACGGTGGTATTGCTGGCAATACCGCCGCTCTTGATGTGCATACTGCCGAAAGCCTGAACTGTCGTGTTGTCGGCAATCCCGCCGCTGGAAATTTGCATAAGGTCAGTGCCGATGCCGGTGAGCAACGCATCTTCAACCACATTTCCGGCACTGACCAAAGCACCGCTGCTGTAAAGTTTGATGTTGGCATCGTTGAAAACAGTGAGGATCAGGTTTTCTTCCAAGTCAAGTTTGAGCATGTAAAGCGTGCCGTCATACTTCAAAATCGAGCCATTGACTGTAAGCTGACCGTATTCGACTGTGCCGTCACCAATGGTGACATTATGGGGCGTATTCCATGCCTTTTGAGCCAGTTTATAAACCCCGGCTTCCTGCCGGGCATCGACCGTGATCGTGTAAACGGGGGCACCGGTGATTACCGAAAGATTTGTTATAAGATAATCATCTTCCGGAGTGTGCCCGGCGACCGTAAAGTCAATAATGCTGCCTTCAAATGCCGAAACCCTTGCACCATAATCTGCGGAGAGAGTGCCGCGATGCACCGCACCGCCGGAAATGTACATACTGCCGCCGGAGCTGACAATTGTATCGCTCGCTACACCGCCGCTGGAAACCCGCATAAAGCCCATGCCGTTGATCACTGTATCACTCGCAACACCACCTTTGGAAACTATCATATAGGTAAGTTTGTCGATAGTATATCCGGAGATGTAAGCATCTTTCATCTCAAAGGCAGAACCGTTGTAAGTTCCTTGCATATAGGTATTGGAAGCAACCGCCATAACCAGCCGTGCACCGCTTTCTGCCACAATATTGGTTGCCGAACCACGGTTTACCTGCAAGTAGCCGCGGGAGCTGACGATCACATTATTTGCCGAACCGCTGACAATAGACATACTGCCCATAAAGTTAAGCGTAGTATCGTTAGCCACAGCACCTTTGCTCACATATACTCTACCGCTGGAAACAACCGTGGTACTGTTGACCACGCCGCCGCTGGAAATGTACATATAGCCGTCGGAAATGGTGGTGCTGTTCGCCACGCCGCCGCTGGAAATGTACATACTGTTATTTCCACCGCTGGCTAATATTGCATTGTCAATTATCGTTCCGAAAGAGGTCAGGGCGCCGCTGCTGTAAACCAATACCGGATTTGCCGTTTTGTCAACAATATTCAAGAAGAGATCGCCGTTGGTTCGGGTCAGGTCGTATGTTATATTATTGTATACTAAATCAGAACCATTGACCGTGATCGAACCGTAATTTACGCTGCCGTCGCCAATAGAAATCAAGCCGGTAAAGTTTTCCGCACCTTGAGCAAGTTTATAGGTTCCATAAGCCTGATCTGCCGAAACAGTAATAGTGTATGTGGGTGCACCAGTGATCACCGAAAGATCATTGATCAAATAACCATCAGCAGTTGTGCGGTCAGCAACCGTAAAGTCAATAATACCGCCTTCGGCAGCCGAAACGACCGCCCCGTCAGCGATTTCCAAACTGCCGCGATGCACCCCGCCGCTGGAGATGTGCATAAAACCATAGGAGTTGACCGTAGTATTGTTCGCCACGCCGCCGTTCTTGATGTGCATACTGCCACGGGAATTGACCGTATATCCGGAAATATAAGCATCTTTCATTTCAAAGGCAGAACCACCATAAGTTCCCTGTATATAGGTATCGTGAGCAACTGTAATAGTAAGCCCTGCACCTTCTTCAGCAACAATATCTGTCGCTGTACCGCCGCTGGAGATGTCGATATAGCCAGAGATGTTAACCGTAGTACTGTTCGCCACGCCGCCACTGGCGATTCGCATGGTTCCGCTGGAGTTGATAGCAGTACTGTTCGCCACACCGCCGCTGGAGATGTGCATACTGCCTAAGAAATTGACCGTAGTACTGTTCGCCGCGCCGCCATTCTCGATATACATATAGCCCCATGATTTGACCGTATATCCGGAAATATAAGCATCTTTCATTTCAAAGGCAGAACCGACATAAGTTCCCTGTATATAGGTATCGTGAGCTACTGTAATAGTAAGGCATGCACCTTCTTCAGCAACAATATTTGTTGCTGTACCGCCGCTGGAGATTGTCATACCGCCTAAGGAATTGACCGTAGTACTGTCCGCCACGCCGCCGTTCTTGATGTACATACTGCCGCCGGAGTTGACGGTAGTACTGTTCGCCACGCCGCCGCTGGAGATATACATATGGCCGCTTGAGTTGACCGTAGTACTGTTAGCCACGCCGCCATTCTCGATAAACATACTGCCCAATGAGTTGACCGTAGTGCTGTTCGCCACACCGCCGTTCTTGATGTACATACTGCCTGCATTGACCGTAGTACTGTTCGCCACGCCGCCGTTCTCGATATACATATCGCCCCATGATTTGACCGTATATCCGGAAATATAAGCATCTTTCATTTCAAAGGCAGAACCGACATAAGTTCCCTGAATATAAGTGTTGGAGGCAACTGTGATATTCACTCTTGCACCATCTTCAGCAACAATATTTGTTGCGGTGCCGCCGCTGGAGATGTGCATACTGCCATAGGATTTGACCGTAGTATTTTCGGCCACGCCGCCGCTGGAGATGTACATACCGCCCCAGGAGCTGACCGTAGTACTGTTCGCCACACCGCCGCTGGAGATGAACATGCTGTCATTGCCGCCGCTGGCTATGATTGCATTGTCAATTACAGTTCCCGAGGAAACCAGTGTTCCGCTGCTGTAAATAAATACCGCCGGTTCGTTGGTGGAATTTCCGGCAATGGTCAGAGTCAAATTACCATCGGCCTGATCAAGGCTGTAGGTTTTGTTGTTGTAAACAAAGTCCTCGCCATTGACCGTGATCGAACCATAATTTACACTGCCATCGCCGATAGTAACTGTACCGGAGAAGTTAGCCGCCCCTTGAGCGAGTTTATAAGTACCGGAAGCCTGTGCCGCATCCACCGTAACAGTATAGGTGGGGGCACCGGTAATCACCGAAAGGTCATTGATCAAATAAACATCCGAAGCAACCCGACTGGCAACCGTAAAGTCAATAATACCGTCATTGAATACCCTTACACTCGCCCCGGACTCAATCGATAAACTGCCGCGATGCACTCCGCCTCCAAGAATTTCCAATGTACCGCGACTTTTAACTACAGTATTGCTCGCCACACCACTGGAAACCTCCATAAGTCCGCTGGAATTGATAGTAGTATTCTCCGATAAACCATTGGAAACATATATTGTTCCTCCGGTATTAACAGTAAAATCGGCGATGTATGCATCTTTCATTTCAAAAGCAGAACCGTTGTAGCTCCCTTGAATGTAAGTATCTGGAGCAACCACTATGTCCAATAGTGTTCCGTCTTCAGCAACAATATCAGTTGCCGTACCACCGCTGAAGATATGCAAATAACCGTTGGCTCCGACAGTAGTACTGCTCGCTATCCCATAGACCCACAGATCACCGAGCCCCACTGAAGTATTGGTTGCCACCCCGCCGTGTTCAATGGTCAATTCCCCTGTATCAACAATAGCACCTTCGGCTATACCGCCAAGGCGGACTACCATCGAGCCGCCGGTAAAAGATATGTCGCTTGCCGTACCGCCGCTGGAAACAATTATACTTCCTGTGCCCTGACCATCAGGGTCGAATGAAACTTCGGCAGAATTCAACAACCCGCCCGCATAAACATTCACGGTACCCAATTCAATATAGGCATGGTTTGCCACCCCGCCGCTGGAGATGTGCATAACACCGCCGTCCTCCTCATTGGTCCTTCCGCTGGCTAACATAGTGATGCTGTTAGCAATACCGCCGTTGGTGACTGTCACACTGTCACCTGTTACAATGGAAATTCCCGTAGAAGTTACGCCGGAGCTTATCACATAGTTTGCGGCGTAGGCTTCTATGCCTTCGCCGCCGTGGTTCAGCGTGCCGGTCAGGTGGTCGGTTTCGTGGGCGATAACGGATATGATCTCTTCGTTGCTGTTGGTGGAATTCAGCATTACGAAGGCTTTGTCGGTTTTGTTTTCGTTATTTTCGTCAAGGGTTTCGGCTATGCCGGAAAAACTGCCGTAGGGCTTGAAGGCGTCGGTCTTGCCGATATAGATGGTGGAATATTCGGCAGTTTCCGGTTTTCCGGTTACAAAAACTATGTTTTCAGCAGCGTATTTCTTATTGAGTTCAGCTAATATGTTCTCTATGCGTTCTTCCGATAAGCCGGAGTGCTCCACAACCACCTCCTCAACGGTCAGGATCTCCCCGTTGTAGCTGGTCAGTTCTCCATCGAAATCCAAATAAACATAATGCACAGCCGCGATCTGCGGAACCGATTGCAAGCCACCATCTGCAATACTCTGCTGTTTCATCGCCTTAACCCCTTGATTGTTTGATAATAGTATATTTCTTTAGAAATATAGCACAAAAGAAATCATTTACAAACAATTTACAGCTTATAATGCCAAAAAGCTATGTTGAGCCTCGTAAATTTAAGCTCCAGTTTCCAGTTTTTGGCTTTTTTATGGAATAAAACAATTGAAAATGCTGTCAAACAGTGTATATTACCCCAAAAGGAGTGTGCGATAATGAAAGATATTACCAGCAGCGTTTACAGTATTGAGGATCTGATACAGGGAAATTTCCTGTATGTGGATAAGACTGAATACATCTGGCAGTTGATCAAACCGGCCAAAGAGATGTATTTTCTCTCCCGCCCGCGCCGCTTTGGCAAGTCGCTTACCGTATCCACATTGAAAGCGGTTTTTGAAGGCAAAAAAGAGCTGTTCAAAGGGCTCGCCATTTATGATAAGCCCTATGACTGGAAACCGCATCCGGTGATCCATCTGGATTTGAACGGGTTCGATTTCAGTTCACTTGCAGCAGTAAAAAACAGTTTGATCCGTTTGATGAAGGAAACAGCTGCATATCATAATGTGGATTTGACGGAATCATCTCCTGATAATATGTTCAGAGAGATAATCGGAAAACTCTCGCAGCAGCAGAATGTGGTTATTCTGCTTGATGAATACGACAAACCTATTCTCAATAACATCAGCAAACCGGAAATTTCTGATGTCTTAACTTGCATGAAATCGTTTTATTCGGTTATAAAGGCATTTGAAAGCAAGTTGCGTTTTGCGTTTATTACCGGTGTCAGCAAATTCTGTCATGTTTCGCTGTTCAGCGACTTGAACAATCTGACCGATATTTCCATGGATGCAAGGTATGCCACCATGCTCGGCTATACGCAGGAAGAGTTGGAAGCCAACTTCGGTGACCGCATTTCCGAACTCGCCGGTACGCAGGATGTTGCGGCGTTCAAGGAAAAGATAAAAGTCTGGTACAACGGCTATCGTTTTTACAAAAACTCCAAGACGGTTTATAACCCGGTATCGCTGGCACAATTTTTTGAAAAAGGCGGCGAATTCAACAACTATTGGTTTGCTACCGGCACGCCCTCTTTTTTGATGGAACTTACCAAGAAAACAGAGTTTGATTTCCGTTCAGTTATTGGCAGCAGCTCGGTGCCGGAAATCGCTTTCAGCGCTTTTGAGATCGACAACATCGACCCCTTAACGCTTTTGCTGCAAACCGGTTATGTTACTATCAAAAATACCGAAGAGCGTTTCGGGCAAACCTGGTATTTCCTGGATTTCCCCAATCAGGAAGTAACTACTGCTTTCAGTGCATATATCCTCAACAGCTATGCCGGAAAAACCCAGACAGACGGTGTGCGGTTCGTGGCTGAATTTGCCACCAGTTTGCTGAATAATGATTTGAAAAAGCTCCGCAAAACTATGGAAATATTTTTTGCGGGGATCCCTTACGATGTGCATAAAAAGCAGGAATCCACATTTCAGGGGATATTCTTTTCCATATTCCGCCTGCTTGGGGTATATATTGAAGCTGAATCCACCACCAACGATGGCAGGATCGATGCGGTCGTGCAGACAAACGATGCAATCTATATCTTTGAGTTCAAGCTGGATAACGATCCCACGGCTTTGGAACAGATCAAGGCAAAAGAATACTGCAAAAAGTATATGCTGGATAAGCGGGATATCTACATTATCGGCGTAAACTTCGATTCAGTCAAAGGCAACCTTATCGCCTGGCAGGAAGAAAAAATAGAAAAGTAATTTAAAAATAATCGGCAGCCGGAACACAAAATTCCGGCTGCTTTTTTATATAAAACAGTATTTGAATAATAGCAGTTACTTATTCAGCTCTGCTGGAATATGTCAGCACATCAGGGGCCCGTGGGGGTCGGACTGGTCGCATCCAACTTGTGCTCGTCGCAGTAAATCACGCCTTCATAGATGCTTTCGCACTCTTCGGTTGTCTTTGCCGGACGGGTGTTTACATGACCGCCCAAATACCCGATATTGATGTTGGATACATGGGCAACGGAATCTTTGACTTCGTCGTGACTGTTTACCCGCATACATAAATCGGCAATAAGTGCTACGCCCGGCTCATCGCGCCCTACGATCAAACGACCGGGCAAATCATACGATCCACCTTTGCCAGCCCAATAGATGTAACTTAAATAGCGATGGCGTGCATCCCCATCTTTCACCCGGAAATGAACAGAATCGCTGGGGCATTTGTAGTATTTTTCGTAAAAATCTGCTGCCGCCTTGTCATCACCTGAAAACTCTCCGCCAAAGTAACCGTATTCAAGGATCGCATCAAACGGCCCATACTCGCAATCTGTCCAGAACGAATAGTTAAGCGGGAACACATTTCCGTTGCTGTTAGCCAAAGGCGGTATATGATCTTTGGAGTCATTGGCGTAAAGCAAAATAGCCATAACTATCTGCTTTTGCTGGGCAGTGCATCGGCTGCCTCTTGCCCGTTCGCGGGCTGCTGAAAGTGCCGGCAAAAGCATTGCTGCCAGAATGGAAATGATTGCAATAACAACCAACAATTCAATCAAGGTAAAATATTTTTTCATGGTTTGAGATCCTTTTTTTGAACCAGTGAAAAATTCAGATCCACTGGTTTTGCTTGTGCTGAAAAAATAGCATAAAACTGTAAATTTTCAAATAAAAAGGACTTTTTTTACAGAAATAGGTTCTTTATTCAGCATTGTTTTTTACAATCGAATTGGTCAGAAAAATATTAAAAGAAGCAAAAAAGTAATTTTTTGCCTTGACATTTGCGATTGCAAAGCTATATTCACTCCGGATCAGGTTGTTTTTTGTTCAGGTGTTGCTCATACAGTGAACAGCCTGATGATCCGGCGAATTTTCTATGGTAAATAAAGGATCTGGGAATGTTTTCAAAAGTATTGGATTGTCCGGAATGTGGACACAGGTTTAATTATGATCATGGAGATTCTGCGTTCCCGGAACGGATAACTTGTCCCGGATGCAATAAAAGCAGTCATTATGCTGACTTTTCTGTCCTGACTTTCTGTTCGCAGTGCCGCTCCAAATTAAAAATTCCGCTGGATATGATTTCTGATACTGATCTGGCATGTCCTTCCTGCGGAGCAGTTGTAAATACGGAAAGTTCATTTGTCGGCGAAGCAGGTGCCGTTACCTTGGATTGCACTGACCGCATCAGTGCCTTTGAGGAACGGAAAAAGCATAAGTCTTTATTGCGTGAAGGTGATATTTTTGACAAATACAAAATCATCCGGCTGCTCGGCAAGGGCGGTATGGCGGAAGTATATCTGGCTGAACATCTTTTGTTGAAGCAGCTTTGCGCGATCAAACTGATGCTTACCAACACCAATACCGACAGCGAAATGGCGGTTAAGCGTTTTTTGCGTGAAGCAAAGTTATCGCATCAGTTCAATCATCCCAATATAGTCAAGGTTTTTGATGTCGGCAGCGATTTTCAAACCGGTACTCTCTTTATCGCCATGGAGTATGTGGAGGGCAAAACTCTGCACGATCTGGCAAACGAAAAAACTTTCAGCGAAGATGAACTCTGCAAGGTGCTGGTATCAATGGCTAATGCGCTTAATGCGTTGGCGGAAGTGCATGTGGTGCACCGCGATATAAAGCCTTCCAATATTATGTTGACCAATGACGGCGTTTATAAGCTCATGGACTTGGGGATCGCTAAAAGCGACAGCGGCAGCCATGTAGCCGGCGATATGACCCTGACCGTGGATCAATGTGCCATCGGCACACCCAACTACGCCTCGCCGGAACAGTGCCGTTCTGCCCATAATGTGGATATGCGCAGTGATATATACAGCCTTGGAGCAACACTTTATCATCTTGCCAGCGGCAAATTGCCTTTTACCGGTACAACTGTCGTGGAAACGCTCTTGAATGTGATGCAGGCGGATGCGGTTCCGTTATCAACTTACCGGCCTGATCTGTCGCAAAAAATGCTTGATTTGATCGATCAGATGATGCGGAAAAATCCCGATGAGCGCCCCCAGCTGCCCGATGCTCTGCTGGCAGCGATGTACAGTTCTCAAAAAAGTAATTTCATATCGGCGGTCAAAAATTTAGGTTCATTATTAAAAAATCAGAGAAAACAAACCGGGAAATCCGGCGTTTTTTTCAAAGTTTTCCGTTGGAGTGCTGCCATTGTTTTGCTGGTCGTGATCATGCTGAATATCCGGCATATAAACAGCTATCTGGGGAAGAAGTTTGCTGAACAGAAAGTTGAACGACCCAAAATCGTACAGCCTCCGGCAAATGCTCTTGCCCATCACTCCCCGCTGGGCAAGTTTCCGGATAAATTTGGAGAATTCAGCCAATACATCAAATACGATCAGGCGGGGAAAAAATATTTGTTTCCGAAAATCCGTTTTGCTTCCGAAAATAAACAAAATTTGATACTTTTATACGATTTTGGCAATATGCAAGCCCCTTCAGATGCTGCCGGCAGTTCGCCGGAAGAAGGCGTGGTACATCTTGCAACAAGTAAGATGGATATGGTGATACCTTCCGGCGGAAAAATCAATGACTTTACAATTTCTCTGGATTTTTGCAGTGGTAAGGGCGGCAATACGATATTATTCAACATCGGTTCATTCTTGAAAGTGTTCATTTACAAAAGTAAGTTGACCGTGCTTGCCGGGGGTAAACACTATATAACCAGCAACATAGTTGTACCGGACAATGTCTGGGCAAATGTCACTTTGATTTATGAAAACGCTAAAAGCAAACTTTCATTGCTTTCCGGGGATCGTTTTGCCGGGAGCTATTTATTGCCTGAAAAATTCAGTTGGAACAGTTTTTCGCTGGGTGATATGAGCCAATTTTCATTTGCCGATGCTGATTGGTTGAACGGCAAGATCGACACAATAAAAGTCTATAATTGTGCAAGAGAGATGATCTTGCCGGAAGACAAAGAAAAAATCCCCCGGGCGGGCATAGTTTCCGGGACACGCAAAACAGTAGCAGAGTTTGCTGCCGAAATAGAATTGCAGCAAGAAAATTAAGTTAAATAAGAATCAAAAGCTCATATCGTAATATCACCGGGGAACGACGGCTGCATCTGCCGCGACTGCGGTTGTGAGTTCGGTAATTCTGAAATCCCCGACGCCCCAGTATAAAAAGCAATCCCCGTCAGCGGAAAAATACCGCTGGCGGGGAGTTTTTAATCCGTTGAAAGCTCAAGAATGAGTTTTTGGTTTTGAATGGAAACTTTTTTGAAATTGGTTTTAAGCGGCAAAACTTGGGATGGAGCCAGCGAAAGTTGACTGCTGGATTCTTTTTGCAGTTTGCCATTGGATTTATCGGCAATAATGCCGGTGATCTTGCTTTCAAACATTTGCAGAAAAAAGTTGCCGATGCCGCTGTCCGCCAGACGGATGATGTCGATCAAAAGCCTGCCCGAACTGTCAACAGAAAGTTCGATCAGCGGAGTGGTTGAAAGTTCGATCAGCGGAGTGGTTGAAAGTTTCTGGTCAAAAGCAATGCGGTTGCCGTCCTGCAAGCGGAAATTTTCCAGCTTGTTCAGGGTGGGGGCACCGGAGAGCTTTCCGATTACCCTGACCAGCTCATTAAGTTCCGTTTGAGAGAGTTCAAGTTTGATCATTTTAAGCAAAAATCCACAGTGGCACCGTCTTTATCAAGCTGCAAATCCACCACGCCATTGACTTTATTGTCATAAGCGATCTGGGATTTAAGAGAAAGAACAGTTTCGCCCAAAACGATTTTCTTACCCTTGAGCGAAAGCGAAAACTTGCCATCGTTCAAAGAAACCAAAGAAGGGCAAAAAGTCCCCAAAACCGAACTCAAATCCGAATTATCCAAAGTAAGTTTCATAGTAAAATTCCTGTTTACAAATGTTTTTCAATACTCTTTAATATAACTTCTTTTTGATATTTATGCAAAAATTCCCTGTCCGGTGAAAACCGAGGCAGGGAAAATTCTTACTTCACTGCTTATTCTTCCACGCCTTGTAAGCTTCGATTTCAGAAGCAAAACCGGCGATCACCAAGCCGAACACGCCGGCATCGTCCAGCAGACCAGCCACCGGAATAAAGTCCGGTATCACATCGATCGGGCTGATAAGATAAGCTACCGCAAAACCAATAGCAGCAATCAATTTCCACGGTACTTCGGTGTAGACTCCAGCTTTATAGTCTTTCAGCAAGTTCCACAAAAGCTTGAACTCTTCGGCAACATTGCCAAGTTTTCCGCCTTTGCTTTCGGCAACATCACTTTTTTTAAAAACTTCATCCAAGTCATCTTGAGTGAAATTTTTGGTTCCTTCTGTATAGGCAGAATTCACCCGTTCCTGATCCCGAGTATCAAAACTCATAATCATCTCCTTTGTTATTTGTTGTTTATTCCGGCTCAATAAATAATATTCACCGGTATTTTTTCGATTTTTACTTTTCCATTGCATTGCGGACAATGCTTGGGGAGTTTTTGCACCAACACCACTTCATCACCGTTATTTTGCACAGAGTTTTCTTCGCCCGGCTCAACCACTTGCATAATTGCTGTATAGCTGCAATGCGGACACTTTACTCCATAAACTTTCGGCTCAACGCGTTTCTGCAAAAACCTCGGCAACTTAAAACAGTTCATATCCACCAACTCCGGTATCACAAATTACTTACTGGCAATAACAACCCAGCCGGGAGATTTTTCTACGATCCGGTATTTCCGCAATTTTTTCAATGCTCCAATTCCACCAGCGGCAACCGCTATTGATATTGCTGCTAATGTTGCCGAACTGCCTAAAATCCCTATCGCTGCCGGAGCAGCAAACAATGATGCGGTTCCACTTGCTCCGCCGGTTGCCGGTGCTGCAATTACCCCGGCAACCGCAACTGCGATTGCCCCAAAAGCGATCGCCCATGCAACCTTGCCGGTTGCTTTTATTCTGATAATCTTATTGCCCAAATCCCCTTCGATCTCAATACGCTCCGCATTAGCTTCTAATTGTTTCGCCAACTCTTTTTCTGTTGTGACTGCCATACACTATCCCTTCCGGTTGTTTATTTTTGTGTAAAAAAAAGACGTATCCTGCTGCACTCTGCCCTTGGTACGCCAATACCTTGATAACGCGTGCGTACAGAATACGTCCCTATTGGGGATGTATCCCGTCAGCAGCTCGGCGTTATCTTTCTATTTTTGGCGTTTCAGGACAGATCTCGCTTGCTGAAAAATACTGTTTTTTCTACTTCGTTTTCTCTATTGTAAAAATTCCGTTCCCAGTTTCCCGTACCTTTTTTATTCCCTTCATTTCAGAATATATCACGGTTCTGAACGGTTTGCAAGTATTTTTTCCGGGTTTTTCATCCTTTTTCGGGCTTTTCTGTTTGCCGTGTTTCCGGTATTGGCGTACCTAAAACAGAGGCTCGCTTTTTCAGCGTTTTTTGAATTTTTCCAACTCTTCGATCTCCTTTTGGTTTCTGGCAGCGGATTCCAGATTCTTTTCCATTACTTTTATGCTGCCCGGTATCATATTTTCCGGTGTTTCAGGCTGGTTTTCTTGGCTTTTCTGCCGCTTTTCATGCCACTTTATATACTCCTTTTCTATCTTATCGTAGCCCGGAGAGTTCTCCACTGCCAGCTTCTGCCAGTCCAGACGCATTTGCGACAGATTCCAGATATATGCCGAACAACTGTTCAGATGCTCTTGTTTGAATTCACCGTTTTTTTCCAGCTCTTTCCGGCAAACCTCCTCGGCTTGTTGCAGTGCCGCCTCAACGGTTTTCGGCGTCCGGGAACAGGCCATAGCTTCGCCCCAAATAATCACCAATAACAATATCCCACCAATCGCAAACAGATATTCAATGAGCGTCTTGATTTTCGAATCCAAAGTTGAAAACATTTTCATTTTCCTTTTGTAATAATAATTGTTTTTTGAAGGGGGATGAAAAGAGCCTTGGGGAAGAGGGAAAAACCTTTTGCTGGATCGGTTCTTTCCCTCTTCCCAACTTGTCACGGCGTAGCCCACAGGGCGAAGACGGAACCCCAACTCCCTTTTTCCTTGTCCGCCGTAGCCTTGGCGAAGGAGGAAAACCTTTTCCCGGTATTTATCTATTTGTGCAACAAATAGATAAATACCCTTTAAGTTTTTTTAATAGTTAATGTCTCAAACTGTTTATTTTTATCTCGCAGCCGATGTGGCGGAGCTTTAACTGATTTTCTGCCATCTCTACGGTCAGGGCGTCGGGCAAACTTGCACTGGCATTGCTCCACGCACCGCGGCTGTTTTTGTTGCGGAACTGGTACTTTACCTGCACTCTTACGCTTTTGCCTTGTTCCACTGCCAGCAGCCGGATCGTGCTGTTATTATGGCGGCTCTGCAAGGTGTTTTTCAGCATTTTTCCGTTGAACCGCCCCCGCAAAACCGCACTGTTCACCGCCGTTCCGCCATTATGGTAAATAATCTGATACCTGACCTTGAAGGGAGAATTCCCCCGCATACCGAACCACTCGCCGGCAGGCAGGGCAGTCAAGGTCAGAAGTATCAGAAAAAATGGCACAGTTCTGCTTATGGGGAAGTGGAAAAAACCTTTTGGAGGAAAGGTTCTTTCCCTCTTCCCCAAACCCCAACTCCCTTTTCCAAACCTTCTATTGGCATTTTTCTTTTTGCCAAAGCCAAAAAGAAAAATGCCTTCAAGTTTTTGAAAATATTCTGCTGCAATTATTCTATTCATTTCCAGTATTGCTTTTAAGAAGTTTTAAAATTACCTCAATAAACTATGGAGTTTTCATCATCTTTTGGCGGCATGGTTTCCCGGCACTTGCGTTCCATGTAGAGCTTTTGTACTCCGCGAAGTTTGCGGGAATCCACGATCAGTTTGGGCGGATTATATGCCGTGGTTCGTAACAAAGAGGTAAACTCTTCCTGATACCGTACATAGTAGAACCCTTTTTTGCCGTTGCCGTAACACGCTCCATCCAGCCACACCATCACCTTGCCGCAGGTGCGGCGGTGGCAGAATGGGGCTTCGACAAACATACTTTTCCAGTACAGGTGCTTCTCTTTCAGCGACAAATCATTTGTACTGCCCGACCACCCGATGGGGGTAGTGCGAATGGATTTAGAGTTGGGAATTTCGTCGATATTTTCGCGGTCAGGTTCTGATTCGCTTAATATTTTATCCAGCAGCTGCTGTTCGGCTTCGTTCAAAACCTTCCGCAGCTCATCCGGCGGCACATTTTTGTTTTGGCAAAGAGTTTTCAATTCTTCGCCGGTAAATAACTGGGCGAGCTGGAAATCGTACTCCATAAGTTCAGCTACCAGTTTATTGGCGGTACTTGACAGCATCAATTCGGCTTCCAGCGTTTCACGGACAGTCATGATTGTACTCATAGGGCGACCTTTCTGCTTGAGTTATACAAACTTTTGAAAATTTCTGTTGCAGTAATTTTCTTTTTCTGAAGTTTAATATAACCCGGTATCTATGCCACAATGTGTCATACCAAACTGCGGATGAAATTTTTTTCAAAAAAATATTGCTTTTTATAGGTTTTTTATGATAATTACTTGACAAACAAATATTTTGTGGTATAATATCTGCAATGTAGCACATTATGTTTTACACTGAAGAAAGGAGTTTTTATGCGTAAATTTGTTCTTATTGGTACTGGCTCCCGCAGCGGTATGTATCTGGAAGCACTTGCCGGTGATTTTAAAGATGCCGGAACGATTGCGGCACTTTGCGATACCAATCACAGCCGGATGAACTTCTGGGTGGAGCTTTTGAGTCAGAAGTATGGTCTGGACAAAGTTCCGACCTATCACGCTTCGGAATTTGACCGTATGATCAATGAGATCAAGCCCGATGTGGTCATTGTGACCACAGTTGACCGCACTCATCACAAATATATCTGCCGCGCCCTGGAGCTGGGCTGCGATGTCATTACCGAAAAACCCATGACCACTGATGCCGTCAAGTGTCAGGGGATCATTGATACTGTAAAGCGCACCGGCAAGCACCTGACTGTGGCGTTCAACTATCGTTACAGTCCCCGCAATACGAAAATCAAAGAGTTGCTCAAATCCGGGATCGTGGGCAATGTTACCAGCGTACACTTTGAGTGGCTCCTGAATACCAGCCACGGAGCGGACTACTTCCGGCGGTGGCATCGGGACAAAAACAATTCCGGCGGTTTGCTGGTGCATAAATCCACTCATCACTTTGACTTGATGAACTGGTGGCTGGATTCCGAACCGGAAACGGTTTTTGCCATGGGTTCTTTGCGTTTTTACGGTCGGGAAAATGCGGAAAACCGGGGCGTTACCGAATTTTACGACCGTGCCCGGTACAGCGAGATCGCTGCCAAAGACCCTTTTGCATTGCATGTAACAGCCGAAGATGAACGCTTGCAGAAACTCTATTACGATGCCGAACACGAAGACGGCTACTACCGTGACCGCAGTGTGTTCAATGACGGAATAAATATTGAAGATAATATGGTTCTGTCGGTAAAATACCGCAACGGAGCTATTATGAGCTACAACCTCAATGCCCACAGCCCATGGGAGGGCTACCGGGTGTGCTTTAACGGTGACAAAGGGCGTTTGGAGTTCAACATTGTGGAACGGCCCTATATCTCCGGCGATCACGCGGACTTCAATCAACCGGGTATGCACGAACTTGATGAAGACCGCAAAAGCTTGATCCCGGAAATCATATTCCAGCCTCATTGGGGCAAACCCATTGCCATAGAATACGAGTCAGCCCGGGGCGGACATGGCGGCGGCGATACAAGGCTGCTGAACGATTTGTTCCGTGGAGTCGGGGAAGATCCGCTTGGTCACGCTGCCGACTATCTGGATGGAGCAAAGTCTATTCTGACCGGAATTGCGGCAAATATTTCCATCAAAACCGGTCAGGCAGTCGATACAGAAGGATTGGTTAAGTTTTAACAGTTTTCAAGCAATAAACAATAATTCAAAAAGGGGAAACACAATGAATACTTTGGTTAACAAAAAATTTACGCTGATCGAACTGTTGGTTGTAATTGCCATTATAGCCATACTGGCGGCCATGCTTTTACCGGCGTTGGGAGCCGCCCGTGCCCGGGCAAAAACCGCCAACTGCCAAGCCAATTTGAAACAAATCGGTACAGCCTTGCATCTCTATTTCCAAACCAGTGATGATGAGCTTCCGCCTTACCGTTTCAACGGTGATATTGAGTGGAAAACTCCGAAAGGCATCGTGACCACGCTCAAAAATCCCAGCTGGGCTTGGATGCTCGGCAATTCCGGAGTTTTGCCTTTTTCATCAAAAAGCAACGGGGCTCCGAATGATATTTTCATTTGTCCCAGCAGAACACGCAGTTACAAAACCGAAGTTCACAGTCAGAAGATCGCTTACGGCATAAACTACTATCTGAGTTATACCAAACGGCAGAAAGCCTCTAAAAACAGTCCCCATTTGATCCTGGTGGCGGATTCTCTGGCAGATTTGGCAGCCGATCCGCTGGATTCATACGGCAGCTACTGGGTGTTTGGCAAACACATGGCTCTTGACCGGATGAAAGTAGCCGAACCCAATGTTTCCGGGTGCCATAATGGAACTAATCTGCTGAAGTTCGATGGTTCGGTAGAACTGATAACCACTCCGGGGGATTCTGATAACGGAAGATATACTTTCTGGGAGAAAACTCTGGAAGGTGAAAATTTATGGTATGATGAATGATGAAAAAAGCGTTATTTACTCTGGCATGCCTGATTGGTGCTGCTGCGGCAATTCCAGCCGGAGAATGTTTTTTCAATGGCGGTTTTGAGGAAAATTCTTTTCCGGATATCAGCATAAAATCATCCGGAGCCGTTTGGGTAAAAACCTCTTACGGTCGATCGCTCTTTCTGGGCAAAGTCGCAGGCGGCATCGGTGCAACGGCATTGCCGGAAGCAGAACTGCCGGGAACGATCGAGCATAATACCAAAGTTTTTACCTATTGCACTTTTGCTCTTGAGTTGAACCCCAAGGCTCGCTATGAGTTGAGTTTTGACTACATGCCGGGGAATATCCGCAACGGCGGTGGTGTTGTTATTCTTGACAGTAAGGGGAAAATTCTCCGTCGTGCTATTTTGCCGGTGAATAATCTTTATTGGAATCCGTACAGCATCAAGTTCCGCTTTCCTGCCGGTTCTGACGGCAAAGTATCCATTAAATTTTTCCTCCATTCGGCAGCTGATTTGGGCGGTATGGCAGTGGATAATATTTCACTTCGGCTGGGGGGCGATCTTCTGCCCCGCTGGGGGAGCGGCAATATACTGCATGGCAAGGGGGAGCTGCCCGGCTGGTTCTGGCAAGTTTCCGGCAGTGAAGCTGTAAAATGCAACGGGGAGGGCTTTGCGGTAAAAACATCTGAAGCAGAAACCGTAACTCTTAAAGTGAAAACTCCTTGTGCAATACCCGATAAAGAGTATTTTCTGCGGCTGGGCGGCAAAGCCGATAAAGCAGCAAAAGTAGTTGCAGAAATAAAATTTCTTGATGGTCAGCAGCGGGAAATCAACAAACCGGCGGTTTTCACTTTGAATTGCCGCTCCGGAAAAAATTTCCGAAAGAACTGGAGATTTTCTCTGCCGGAAGAAACAATGCTCATTGAGTTGAGTGTAAAATATCAATTTGAAAAAAATACAGTTGCCGCTTTTGAAACGCCCCGGATCTTTGCCGCACCTGAAACCGGAAAAAACTCTGGAAAGGAGCGAAAGTAAATGAAAAAGCTTATTTTTCTGGCAGCCATATTTTCCATTTTCCTGGTATATGGTTCTGACTCAAAATATCCAGCCCGGCTCGTCAAGGGCAAATACGGCATGGTCTTGGAGATCAACGGCAAACGCTGTTACCCCCATGCCAGCCGTTTTCTCTGGAACTGGAGCGGTAAAGGAGAAAAAGTTTACCTTGCCGAACCGGCTCCGGTCAAAGAATTTTCCAAACAGGGCGTAAAAATCGCTTTTGTCGGCACGGAACTGGGATGGCGGCCGGAGGGCAAATACGATTACACCCATGTTGATAAAATGATTGGAAAAGCTCTGGAAGACCCCTCGGTTTACATCATTCCGGCAATCGATATGCGTTGGGAAACTGTGTGGTGGCAAAGAGTTAATCCCGGTGAACGCTTTATGCGTATCGTTAAGGGCAAAATCGAACCCCGCAACGGCGGCTCGACGACGGCTTCATTTTTCAGTGACAAGTTCCGGGATGAAGCGTCTGAAGCTGTGCGGAATTATATCAAACACATCGAAGAAAAAAAGTGGGCACACCGGGTCATCGGTTATCAGGTCAACTGGGGGAGGGCGGCAGAGTGGATCGCCTGGGAACACCTTGCCGACCTTAATCCCCATGCCATCAGCAAATTCCGGGAGTTTCTCAAAGTAAAATACCGTAACGATACTGCCGCTTTGAGAAAAGCGTGGAAGGATGAAACGGTGGATTTTTCCACCGCTTATCCGGCTGGCAATATGCTGCGCACATCCGATAAAGACGGCTATATCAACGACCCCGCAGAAGGGCGGAAAATTCCGGACTATGTGGAATTTTACCGGCAGCGGACAACGGATATGCTGCTGCACTTTATGAAAGTTATCAAAGATACCACGGGGGGTAAAGCTCTTGCCGGTACTTACGCTTCGCCGGGGTACTATTATCAGGAGTTTGACCGTATTGCCGCATCTGACCAAATTGATTTCTGTGTCAGCAGTGCATTTTATAATAACCGGTCGATCATTGGCACATCGCTTACCCAGGCGGTCAGTTGCGAAACTTTCCGCAAAAACAACAAACTCTACTGGCACGATGCCGATGCCCGTACCCATATCTGGGAAAGCGAGCATTACCGGGGCAGCAAAAATGTTTATGAGTCGCTGATGGCGGCTCTGCGCCGGGAATTCGGCGGGATTTTTGTCAAACAAATGGGGCTTACATGGTTCAGTTTGAACCCGGCTGCCAATGTTTTTGATAATCCGGCAATCATGGAAGACATCAACCGGATGCGGGCGATTTGCGACAGCGCAGTGCAGCTCGATGCTGATTTTTCCGGCAATGCTCAAGTGGCAATAGTTTATGAGCCGGCAAGAGTTTTCAGCAGTCCTTACCGCAGTACTGCTCCGATTTTTATCAATTATATCCAAATGGGGGTTCCGGTGGATTTCTATCCGGTGTATGATCTCAAGCATTTAGCGAAAGTTAAAAAACAGTACAAACTGGTGGTTTTGCTCGGCTGTGGAACTCTGACGGAAAAACAGCGTGATTGGATAAAATCTTTGCAATGTGACCAGCGGACGCTGCTTTTTATGTATGCTAATGGTATTGTAAAAGAAGATGAATTTTCAACCGCTTACGCCAGCGAACTCAGCGGTTTTAAATATGAATTTCTTCCCGCTGCGGAGCAAAAAATCAACATTCTTCCGGCGTGGCAGCAAAAATTCGGTATTTCAATGCCGTTGCTTGGGCAGATCAACGCCCCCAGCGGCGCCCGAAGACTTTGCATCATACCATCGGCAAATGATAATATCATTGCTGTTAATGCCAAAGATGGCAAAGCGGCATGGGCTATCCGGCAATACCCCGACTGGACGGCGATCCAGTTTCCCGGTTATCAAACCTATTCCGGAGTATTGCTGGAAATCGCCAAATATGCCGGGGTAAAAATCAATTATCCGTATACCGACGGCACCTGTCAAGCCTGCCGGGAGTTCATTTGTGTAACCGGCGGCGTCGGCGGGACCCGTCAGCTCATGCTCTCTGATAAAGTCATTTACGATATATTCAGCGACAAAATTATAAAGTCTGCCGACGGCAAGTTCAACATCCGGTTTCTGCCCGGCGAAACCAAATTGTTTTTCACTGGCAATATGGCAAGAGTACAACAGTTCCGCAAGGTATATCAGGAAAATTTAAGTAAACGGGGCAAACAATGAAAAAATTTTTATTTTTGCTGACTGCAATAATTTGTGGTGCTGTTTCAGCCGGAGATGAGTACAGCTTTTTTCTGATCAGCGATACTCATATCGGTTCGCTTGAATCGTTCGGAGAAAATCCCCCCGCCAAACTCAAACGCAAAGGCGAAAGAGAAAAAGCAGCAATCCCGCTCTTTGAGGAAATGTTCCGGCAGATGGCAGAGCGTTACGGCAAAAAAAATGCGTTTCTGATCCATACCGGGGATGCCATCGAAGGCAATGCTGCCAGCAAAGATCTTCAGATACAGCAATTTGCAACCGCAGAAAATTTGTTGAAAAAATATTTCAATTGCCCGGTTTACATGGTGCGCGGCAACCACGAAAGTTCCGGTAAATATGGCTTGGCAGCTTACTGCGAGTACATCGCTCCGGCAATAGCCAAATTGGCAGGAAAACCGGAAAAAACTGTTCATTATACAGCAAAACACGGAGATGACATTTTTATCTTTGTCGATGCCTACACCAAAGGGTGGCAAAAATTCATTTACGATACGCTGCATTCGCTTGAAAAGCCTCCCCGCTATCTCTTTTTGGTTTTGCATCCTGACCTGCTGCCCCATGCCCGGATGGATGTGGTCAAAATCTGCCGGAAACTTGGAAGTTTCAACGCAATCATCCTGTCCGGGCATACGCACCGCACCAGATTGCTCAAGTATACCCGCGCTGGTAAAACTGCCACGCAATTTTCCATCGGCAGCCATTTGACTGTTCCGGCGAAAAGAATGCAATACACTCAAAAAAGCACTGATTTGAACGACTTTCTGGTGCCGTTCCGCAAACTGCGGGTGCGTACAGCAAGACAAACAGCTGTTTTTGAGCGTGAGATCATACCGTTTCTGTCAGAATATGTGGAATACCATGACGGAAGTCCCCGTTTCTTTGCTCAGGGATATGCTGTGCTTACTGTAAATGATTCAGCAGTTACGGCGGTTATCCAAAGCGGTGATCTGAAGCAGCAACCATTTGAAATCGTATTATTGAAACGAAATACTTCAGGAGATAAAAAATGAAAAAATTTATTTACAGTTTACTTTTTACATTCATGCTGCTGCCGCTGATGGCACGGACTGTTTATGTTACCCGTCACGGACAGGTGGGCGACAGAAAGTATTTTGATTCGGCGGTGCGGGATATAAAACTTACCCCTCTGGGGACAGAGCAAGCTCAACTGTTGGCAAAATATTTGACCGGAAAGTTGAAATTTAACGGTACGATCTATGTTTCGCCTTTCTACCGGACTGTCGAAACCGGGGTCCACACCGCAAAATTGCTCAATAAAAAAGTGATTTTGGAACCGGGAATTCAGGAAATTGCTCCCCAACGGGCAACCCGGGTCATGACATTATCTGAAATCGAAGAGCGGTTCCCCGGCTTGACCATCCCCGGAAAAACATTCACCGATAAGTGGAGATTGAGTTTTGAAGATAACGCTGCCCGGCAGAAACGGGTAGGCGATACGCTGAACCGGATCTTATCCGAATCCACCGGCGATCTGCTGCTGGTGGGGCATGGCGGCATTGTCGGAAATCTGGTGTTGGAATTCAACAAGCGTCTTGCTCCGGGGGTGAATAAAATCAAAGGAATGGCGTGGAATTGTTCGCTTTTTACTTTTGAATTGAATGAAAAAAATGAGGTAGTCAAGGCTTCATATACTACTGAATATATGCCTGACGAAAAAGTTACCAACAACTTCCGCAAACCTAAAATCCCCCGTCCGGATGATCCGCGTTACGGTAATAAACCCCAAGCAACAGTCAATAAATTGCGTGCCGGTGAACGTTGGCTGCTCATTACCCGTCATTGTCAGGCTACCGGCAAAAAAGGTAAAAATGCGTTTTTCCCCATTGAAGGAGATGGCGGAATAACTGCGTTGGGGGTGGAACAGTCGATTTTGCTTGGAAAATATATCAAAAAACTCAACTTCAAAGGTACGATCTTTGCTTCACCTTACTTCCGCACCACTGCTACGGCATGTGAAATCGCCAAAATAACGGGCTGCAAAGTTTATCCCGATGCCCGTTTTCAGGAAAGAGTAAGCCGAAATGGCGGGAATTTGAAAAACGGCGGAGCCTCTTTGGCTCAACTGAAAAAATTGTTTCCCGCTGAAATCGCTGCCGATGCTCAACTGGCGGATAACTGGATGCTGAAGCAGAAAGAAGAATACACCGGAACCCATCAGCAGCGACTGCAAGAAGCCTTGGAAGAAATCCTGAAACAGCAATCAGGTGATATAATTATCGTTTCTCACGGCGGCGCAGTTGGAGCATTATTGCGGATAATGCAGAAAAAATGCGGCATAAAAAATATTAAAGGTACGATCTGGAACTGTGCTTTGTTCAAATTCGCCGTTGATGCAAAAGGCAATTGCCGTTATCTCGGCTACGATATATCGTTTATGCCTGCTGAAAAAGTAACCAGCAACCTCAAAGCTACTCTCATGGAGCGAAATGCAGGGAAAAAGAAAGATTTCAGATCCGATGTGGATTATAAACTCTGACAAGTGCTGTTATAAGCAACTGTTCTTCAAATATTTTTGATCGTAATGTTGTAGGGTATTTCCCGGTATCCGGTGAAACTTGCTGTGTTGTTTCGCACTTCTTTGAACAGATCCCAGACCGCTTCTGCCAGCTTGGCATAGGGCGGTTTACTGCTGGTCATATCGCTGATTTTCAGCACCTGTATCGGGAGTGATTTATCGGCAATGACCGCTTTCAGCGTTTCCGCTGCAAAGGTGTTGCGGGCAATTACTGTATCCGGCATGGAATCGGTTTTACACAGCTCATTAAGTTGGCGGGCGAGGGTGGTGCGGTAGTCTTCGCCCTCAACGGGCATACCGAATGTGCCGCATCGTTCACTTGCCGGTACTTGCAACTGCTCCTGCACACGCTGCCACAGATCCGAACTGTACGCAGAACTGTTGGAAAAGGAGGGTTTATCCAGCAAAGCGATGCGGCGGCTGCCATTCTTCCGCAAATGATTGTATAATTTGCAGAAAGCCTGATAGTGGTCAAAATCTGCCCACGGCGCATTGAAATTCTCCGGCAGACGGTTGGCGGCAACAAAGGCTATGCCTTCACTTCTCAAAAAATTTGCCAGTTTCTGATTAAAAGAGCTGTAAACAAATATGTAGCCATCCAAATAATTGGAACGCCAGAAATCCAGATCACGAATCACTTCCGTCCGTGGTACATCCGTCAAAAGCGGTGTGCAGTTGTCCTGCTCTATAAGTTCAAGCAGCGGCCCGATCAACGGGTCTTCCCTGGGCACAATCTTGCCTATTGCCGCAAAAATCCCCACGATCCCGGAGCGGGGACGCTGGAGATCCTGCGGGGCAATACGGCAACCCCGGGGACCATCGGGGATGATCAACCCCTGTTTTATAAGCGGCTTGAGAGCCTTGGTCATAGTGCGGGTTGATACCTGAAAACGCGAAGCTAAATCCCGAACCGGCGGGAACCGGTCGGGATAAATTTTTTGAGCAATTTCGCCCGCAAGGATTTTGCATATTTCTTCGTGTTTACATTCTGCCATCAATAAACCTTTTCCGCATAAAAACAAGATAAAAAATCATCTGCATATTTCAGAAAAAAATACATCCTGCAATATACATCAACATACACATTTTTCAAATCCTTTGCTGCAATTTTTTACATTATAAATATGCCAAAATTGGATTTTTTATGTAAAGAACCAATGATTTTGCGGGAAAATCAAAACCTGACAATTTGTTCAAGCAAAATTCTAAAAAGAACACCCCGGCTGCACTCCAATCAAGCAGTCGGGGTTTTACAAGCAATTGCCAATAGTTCCAAGTATTACTTTTTTAATTTTTCATCTGCCCAGCCGACAAGATTGCCTTTTTCTGAATCGAAGTTTACGCCCACAATGTAAATATCCCGCTTATCCAGCAGATACTTTTTGGAAGTACTCTTTGGCTTTGATCTGTTCCAGCGCCGTGGGGTCATTATCCAGCTTGAATTCAAAGATAAATATGGCATCAGGATTTCAAAACCAAGACGATTTAATAAGTGAATCCCCCCGCAAGATGCGGGGAAATATAAAAAAAACTAATATAAAGGAATATGAAAAATGATTATTCTCCCGCTTCCCCCGGTAATTGTAATTGCAGCTTTGGGTGCTGTCAGCAAAGCAGTATATGACAAATTCAGTAAATAAACTTGCAGATAAACAAGATAATAAGGAAAATGAAAAATGACAAAATTTCTACTTATAGAAGCCTTTATCAACGCTGTAAAATCCGGAGATATCGTTGACTTGCTTCGCCGGGCATCTTTACCCAACATTCCTGCACCGACAATGGGAGGACAGGTATTCTGGAATGATTTAGCCGAGTGTAATAACTGGCGACTGCAAAAAAATATGATAACCCATCATTGCCGTATTCTTGATCCACAAGATATCCGGCGGGCTTGGGGCGGCGATGAGGCTATGGAAAAATTGTTCGGTAAGCTGCTGAAACAATAAAACTTTGTATGGAGCTGAAAAAAGGGGGCTGTGCAATCTCCCCGGAGGTTGCAGCAGCCCCTTGATTCAGCATTATAACTTAATCAAGTTCAAATGAAAATTCGCTCAATTTATCGTGCTTCCATGCCAGATGCTGTGTGGAGGGCGACAGCGCAAAGAAGGGCGAGAAGGTTTTGGCTTTGACCGTCTTTTTGTCGGGCATGAATTCCAGCAATCTCAACCAGCCGTCACCGCCGCTGCCGTGCCAGCCGCCGCCGATAGCTTGGGTATTGAACGCCATCTGGGCAACGCTTTTGCCCGAAGCGTTTTTGTCCATGGCAAAGGAGATACCACGATTCCATTTATCGGGGCTGGCAATATGACCGCAAACCACCAGCCGGATATTCTTTGCCGGATAGACCAGCTTCCGGAAGATCTGTTCGCCGGGGTTGCCGCCTTTACGGCTTAAAATATACTTCTCTCTGGCAATGCGTTTGCCGGTCGAACCCAGATAGGAGTGGGTCAGCACAATGCCGATGTGGTTGGCAAAGCGGGGCTGATCGGCAATATTTTTTGCCCATTCCAAATCTTCATCGGTGGGGGCAAATTGCAGAGCGATAATCAGAAATTTACGGTTGTCCGGATGGGGTGCGGTAAACTCATACGCCGCATTTTCCAATGTGGAAACGCCGAATGCGTTAGGTGCACAGGCAATGAGCTGACGGCGGGTCAGCTTGTTGCGGTCGGTGGGGAAATATTTACCGAAAAAGCTGTTGCGGTTTTCTGCCGAACGGATACCGTAATCGTGGTTGCCGGTGCAGAGTATGTAAGGCACTTCGCCATCCAGCCGCTCTACGGCACGGGAGAAGGCTTTCCACTGTTCTTCGCTGATAAGATCATTTCTTCCGGGTTCCACCACCGGCAGGTCGTTGCGGTTGGTCAAATCGCCGGTGAACAGCACCTGCTGGATACGCAATTTGGCAAGATTATCCACGATCCAGGCGTTCTGGATCTCCATAATGCCGTAGTTTCTGCGGAGTTTGCTGTAACCCTGCACATCGGGCACCACAACCATGGTCCAGGAATCTTTGTCAGTCAATGCCGGAGCTTGATATTTGGCTTTTTTGCCCTTGACTGCCACCGGAGCAACGGGCTTTACTTCCGGAGTTTTGACTACAGGTTTTTCGGCAGTTGAGCCGCAGCCGACTGTGATAAGCTGCATTGCCAGTACAGCAATGCCCAACAGAAAAAGTTTGTTTTTCATGGATTTCTCCTTTTGATTGTTTGTATGATTTACGATAAGTCTTTGGTTTTCGCTATGTTCCCAACAAGGGTCGGTACTTGAGGAGGGGAAAAAGACCTTTTGCTGGATCGGTCCTTTTTCCCCGCCTCAACTTGTCACGGCGTAGCCTCCGGCGAAGACGGAACTCCACCCCTTTTTTCCAAACCTTTTACCGGCATTTATCTTTTTGCGGAGCAAAAAGATAAATGCCATTCAAATTTTGAAAAAATTCTCAATGCACAGTTATATCTGTCATTTTTATCTACCTACCCGCATTGGGAACAGAGCCTTGGTTTTTTCTTATGTAAAAAGGCATTTTTCGTCAAAGGCTGTTGCCAGACAATTTTTCTGCCATGCTGTAACACTCTTTGGCTTTTTGCGGGTCTGGTGCAGAACCATGACCCATTTCTGCCATAACTCCCAGGTTTTTCCAACTTGCGGCGTAGCCTCTGGCAGCTGCGCGCTCAAAATATTTTTTGGAAAGTTCATAATCCGGCTCTGCCTGTTTGAAATAATATACCCCCATTCGGTGCAATGCCGGAGCAAAATTGTGCTTTTCGGCAGCTTGCCGATAATTTTCCAACGCTTCAACTTTGCGCTCGTGATGCATAAGCCAATCACCGTAATTGACCAGACCTTCCGGATCGTTCAACGCGGCGGCTTTGCGGTAATAGATACCGGCTTGAGCATCGGCATCGGGTTTGCCTTCGCCGTTGTTGAACTGTTTTTCTTTGATATACCCCAGTGCGGTATAGGCTTGGGGGTATTGTTTAGCGGCGGCGGCTTGCAGATATTTTTCGGCTTGCTGCAAACTGTTTTTTCCGGTGGGAGCAGTAATCAGCAATATGCCCAGAGCAGTTTGCGCTCCGGCATTATCCTGATCGGCAGCTTTTTTATAAAACTCTTTGGCCAGAAGCAGACTTTTTTTCACACCTTTGCCCTGTTCGTAAAGCCTGCCCAGCTCAAACTGCGCCTGATCGTGTCCGGCAAGTGCTGCACTGTGAAAATAGAGCGCAGCTTGAGCATGATCTACTTCCGGCGGCTGCAATGCCAGTAAGCCAAGTTCATAACTTGCCGGGGCTGAACCATGCAGCGAGGCCCTGATCAAATTTACATAGACCATTTCCCGGCGGTTATCGGCTTTGAGTTTATTGCTTTGATAGAGTCTTGCCAAACTGTAATAGCTTTCGGCATGCCCCATTTTTCCGGCGGCTTCAAACTCAACGGCGGCAAGTTGGTAGTTGCCCCGGGTGGCGGCGGCAAGGGCATTTTTGTAAAGCTGCTGCGCTTCATCGCCCCGCACAAACAGAAAGATCATGACCGCTGCCGGAACGATTATCACCGGAGTCAGAATAAGATACAGTAAAAGAAATTTCGGTTTTTCTTCACTCATATTGCATAGGCTTTCAGCTCTGAAAAGTTATCTATATAGAAATCGGCTTTTTCGTTCAGCTCCACACCGTAACCGTAGTTGCAGAAAATGCTTTTGCATCCGGCGTTGCGACCGGCACCGAGATCGGTGTAATTATCGCCGACCATCACGCAGTCTTTCATCTCAAATCCCAGTCGTTTGGCAACTTCCCACAACAGATCCGGTGCCGGTTTCAGGGGGAAACCTTCGCCGTTGCCGAAAATCAGATCAAGATGACCGGCAAGATCAAGTTTTTCCAATATATCCACTGCCGCTGTGGTGTATTTGTTGGTAACAACAACAGTTTTACAGCCTTTTTGCCGGAGATATTTCAAGGTTTCGGCAACATTTTCGTAAACTTTGGTCAACACTACCGTATGCTCAAGGTAATAGCTGCGCATGAGATCAAGGGCAGTATCAATATCTTTTTCGGTGGCAGCCGGATCCATTTCGGCAAAGTTTTTTACGATCACATCCCGCATACCGTTGCCGATAAGCGTTTCCATCTTTGCCCGATCCACCGGGGGGTAGTTGAATTTGCTCCGCATGTAGTTGAAAGCGGTGGTCAAATCGTCTACGCTGTCGATCAAAGTGCCGTCAAGATCAAAGATAAAGCATTTGAATTGGTTTGGCATAACATTATTCTCCCCGGTTCAATGCGGCAAATCTTATGGCAGTTATTTCCGGCAACCGGGCAAAAGCGTCAAAGCCCACACCGTCGCCCCGGCCCTTATCTGCAATATAGTGATAATACCCCAAACCGCCAATCATAGCGGCATTGTCGGTGCAATACGCCGGACTTGCCAGCTGCAAATTGACATTTTTCGGGCAGTCCGCCGCCAATCGCTCCCGCAAACTGGCGTTGCAGGCTACGCCGCCGGCGGCGATAAGGGTCTTTGCTCCGAAGTCCTTAACGGCTTTGATGGCTTTGCGCGCCAATACATCCACCACCGCTTCCTGAAACGAGGCAGCCAGATCGCTCAACAGCTCGGGTTCGATAGGTTTATCGTTCCGCAAATCAAGTTTTTCCAGCGTATAGAGCAAAGAAGTTTTGATGCCGCTGAAACTGAAATTGTAGCGGTTTTCTTCACTTAAAGCCTTGCCTGCCGCACCTGTGAGCGGGCGGGGAAAGTCAAAGCGTTTTTTATCGCCGTTGACCGCAGTTTTCTGCATGATGGGGCCGCCGGGATAACCCAATTTCAGCAATTTGGCGGCTTTATCCAAGGCTTCTCCGGCGGCGTCGTCGATGGTGTAGCCCAAGTGGCGGGCGTGGCCGTCGGCGTGGAGCAAAAGCAAACTGGTGTGACCGCCGGAAACCACCAGCGCCAGCATGGGGTAGGATTCTTCCTTATCCAGCAAAGCGTGGGCTTCGCTGCCGAGAAATGCCCCGTAAATATGTCCGGCAAAGTGATTTACCCCGTAAAGCGGCTTGCGGTGCTTGAGTGCCAGACCTTTGGCAAAGTTCACCCCCACCAGCAAAGCGGGGATCAAGCCGGGGCCTTGAGTTACGGCAATGCCGTCAATATCTTCCAGCTTAACATTGGCAGTGGAGAGTGCTTCATCCAATACTCTGGGGAATGCGCTCAAATGTTCTCTGGCTGCAAGCTCCGGCACCACCCCGCCGTGGGCGGCATGGCGGGCAATTTGCGAAGCAACTGCACTGGAAAGGACTTCCACGCCGTCACGGACAACAGCGCAGGCACTTTCGTCGCAGCTGCTTTCAATACCCAGAATAAGTGTCATATAGTATAAACCTTTGTAAAATTATTAAAAAATACTCTTTAGAGTATCAATATACCATATATTGCAAGAAAAACAATATTTTATCCTGTTTTGCGGCTTGATTTTTTCAACTTTATGCTGTAACTTTTATCAAGACAAAAATAATCATCTCAAAAACGGAGTTTTCTTAATTTTGAGTACCGGTGCAGTTAATCAGCGTATGCAGCTTGTTTTTTGGGCGATTTTCTCGCTTTTGCTGGGGGCAAGCTTTGTTTTTTACGGCTTTATCGTCTTTGGCTGGCTGGTAACGGTGCTGCCCTGGGTGTTGAGTATCAGCGGAATCGTACTGCTCTTAAGCGGCATACCCCGCAAAAGCCGCCGCAGATACTTTAAGATCGTGACTGGTGCGGTGATTTTTTGTTGCGGAGCTGCCCTTTTCCGCTGGGCGGAGTGGCGAGACGGAGTTTTGTGGTATATTTTTGTCGGGTATCTGATTTTATCAGCTTATCAAACCATGCGTGCGGCACGGCTGCCGGGGGTGGAACGCCACGCCTTTGCCCGCTATATCGGTGGTGTTACAGTGTGGGGATTTGCCGCACTGCTTTTGTTTATGCCCCGGTCGGGACTCTCTGATGCTTTGCAGCTGCTGGGTGTTTTTGCCGCTGCCTGGGGATTATATCAGCTGCTGCTGCCAGCCAATGAGGCTTGATTTATTTGCCGATAAGCAGCAGAACTTCGGGAAAAACCACCATTTGCATTATGGTACTTACCGCATAAATACCTACTGCCAGTTTGATCGGTTTTTTCCGGGCACCAGTGGGGGCAAGCACTGCCAGTGCCGTAAAAACCAGCACCGCAAAAACATGCAGAACAAACTGCCCCATAAGCACATAAAATAAAAAGTTTTTCACAAAGTCAGCCGATAAATATTTACACACGCCCAGCAGCACCATTACCGTGAATGCGGCGGTGGCAAAAAATGCCCCCCGGGCAAGGTCGTTGAGGGTTTTCAAATCTTTTTCGGTGCAAAGGTGGCGTTTATCTTCGGGAATCAACCTGAAAAAGAACGCCAGAGCCGGCAGCAGAAATGTCCCTGTGACTGCCGCCGCCGGGGTTTTGAAACTCAATACCCACACCAGAAAGAACCATAATGTTTCCATAATACAGGTCATCATCAATATATATCTGGCAAAATGCAAATCTCTGATACTCATCAAAAATCATCCTTTAAGTCATGTTTTAATTTCTGACCAGCTGCAATATCACGCCGCTGTTGGCGGGAATGGAGCCGGGTTTTCCGTAAATATATTCTGCGCTGTAAGCTGCTGCAATTTCCGGAACAAACTTCCGTTCTTCCGGAGAATTGTTTACTGCAATAACCACTGCTTTGTGCTCATTGTAACGATGTTCAGTCAAAGTTATTACCGGATCGTTGGAGTATGCCAGGCGTTCAACTTTTGCCGTCCGGGCGGCAAATCGGTAAAATTTGTACCACTTATCGGCATCTCCGGCAAAAACACCCGGTGTGTCGGCCATAAAAGCCTCCGGCGAGGCGGCAAGGAAAATCGCCTTGCCTTTTCCGCAGTCAGCAGAAGTCATAAACGGTTTATGATCCTGACTATACGCCATAACTTCCGCAGTAAGCGCCTCCAATTCCAGACGGATACTCTGATTTACCTTAAAACTTTCGCCCATGAAGTCAACCGTATAAGGCTTGTCATCCATATAGCGGCGCAGCACTTTTACTCCGAAAACATCGGCAAAAGGCTCCAAAGCGCCCCCGGAAAAACTTGCCATCACCGTAGCACCCGCGCGGACTTTTTCCACCAACTTGTAATAGTGCCGCCGGGGGATCGCCGCCGTGCCGGTCACGGCCGGAAGGATGTAAAAATCAGCCTCTTTCAGCGGATCTTCCGCCGATTGGAACTCCACATCGAATCCCGCTTGTTTGGCCAGCAGCCAGCTTGCCCACGCCACGCCCCAGTGATCGGTTTCGTCAGTAAGCAGCACTACGGCATTGCGTTTGAACTCCGGCAATCCGGCAAGCTCAAGCGTGTTGACCGAATCGTTGAACTTTTTGAAAGTTTCAAGCTGGGGCGTTATCGACCTTCCTTTACCCAGCAAGCCCAGTTCCCGCTCCATAGCATTCCAGTCGTAAGGCGGGTAATCCAGATGGGTAAAATCGCAGCTGCACCACCACAAAAGACTTTTTATATTGTGTGCCAAAGCGTTCCAGAGCATGTTATTGAGATAGTTGGCTGCAACTTCGGGGGCGGAAAACATATTGCCCAGATTGCCCGCTTCTTCAATACTTGCATCTTTGAAACTGCAATCACGGTAGAGATTGCTTTCGGCCACCCCGTGAAAAGCGTTGCGGATGGTATCGACTTTATCCAGTTCGGCATGAGCAGTAAAGTTGCAGGGATACGGGTGCGTAGTAACCCCATCGCACAACTCTTTCTGGTGTTTGAGCTGCCAGAAATCCCGGGCATTTGAGCTTAATCCGTGCATACCGCCCCAAATCGGCCGGGTATTATCCGCCGCACGGATGGCATCGGTGATGGTTGCCAGCCAGCAGTAGGCACTTTCGCTGTTTTCCACTGTGCCAAGGCAGTTGCACTCGTTGCCCGGCTCCCAGACTTTGATCGCTTTATGATCTTTGAAAGTTTTGACGAACGCCTTGATAAACCGCACTTCCCAGCTGATTGCCATGGGGTCGGTAAGCAAGTTCAGGTGACTTACCGCCTCGGGCACAAACATCCGCCCGCTCATCCAGCCGGTAAGCAGAGCAACGATCACTTTGAAGTTATACTTTTCTGCCAGATCCAGCACCTGCCGGAAACGCTCCATCATCACTTCGTCGATCCCCGCTTCGGCAAGGTAAGAGCCCTCCAGCGGCAGATCATCTTTCATGCGCACTTCCCGGAAGGTATTGAATACCGATTTCATAACCGTTACCGGCTGGAAATCGTTCCACAAAGGAAAGATCCGCAATAAACTCAAGCCGTGTTTTGAGAGTTCAGCAAAGTCTTTTTCAATAGCAGCGATATCGAAGTTGCGCCACATATAAATTCCGCTGTTGGATGCCCAATAGTTGCATCCCAGAGCGACTTTCCCGGAAACAAGAGTATTTTGCATAAATCGTAAGGCTCCTCAAGTCATATCAAGACAGTTTTTTGATTCAGGTGCATACCGCCATCCACCGGGATCACTGCTCCGGTAAGAGATGGATTTTCTGCCAGATAAAGCGCTGTATTGACTATTTCACTCACGCCCACCGGCTGGTGCATGGGCACTCGTTCCAGAATCACGGTCATACCTTTGGTTGCACAATCCACCGGCGGCAGTACCGGGCCGGGGGCAATGGCGTTTATCCGCAATTCGGGTGCGTATTTCCGGGCAAGTTCCGGCAGTTTATTTGCCAGTGCTGTGCGGCTGGCAAGGTAGCTGTCCACCCCGGGAATGGGTTCAACGAACTCCTTTATGCCGCCATCGCTTTTGAGCACATCGCAATCCAGCAATACAATTAGCGATGCGGGCAGATTTTCCGGCAGATTATTTACCTGAAAATCAATGAGTTCCAATGTAGAGAGATAATTCACCTGCCGGTAACGCTGACGGTTTTCCCAAGATTCCGCTTCGCCCCGCCGGGTCAGGCGGTAACAGCTGGCGTTGGCGATCACTAAATCAAACTCCGGCAGCGTTTGCAGCCACTCTTTCCGGGCAGCTGGATCGTTGAAATCGCACCGGGTAATGGTGTGCAACGCAGGATTTTTCAGCTCTGCAACAAGTTTTTCAGCCTCGCAAACAGAGTTGTTTACATGAATAAAGACCTGCCAATCATTTTCGGCAAAGGCTTTGACCAATGCCGCTCCGATGCGTTTGCCGCCGCCGGTGATCAATACTCTTTTGGGCATATTTCAACGCAGCTCCCTTAAATACTCTTCCAGGAATTTCTTTGCCAGCGGCGCACAATTTCTGCCGCCGGAACGACCTTCTTCGACCAATATGGTCAAAGCGTAGCGGGTGTTGTTTTTTTCGGTAAAACAGGTAAACCATGTGTTGTTGATCCTGCCGTGGCGGGTATCGACTTCGGCAGTACCGGTTTTGCCGTAGATCACCAGATCATCGCTCCTGGCGCTTTTGCCGCTGCCCTGTTGGGAGTTTACAACCTTATACATACCCTGCCGCACAATATCCAGTGAATTTTCCGGCAGCTGCCACTCTTTTTCCACTGTTGGTTCATTATGATAAAGCACTTTGCCTTTTTCGTCACAAACTTCTTTAAGCAAAGTAATTTTCATAAGTTTGCCGCCATTGGCTATTGCCGCAGTAAAGCGTGCCGCTTGCAGCGGCGAAACCAATATCATGCCTTGCCCGATGGAAATGTTGGCTGTATCGTACTTGCGCCATTTGTATTTGCTTGAATTTATCCGGCTTGCCGGATTCATACCCCGGGTGCCGCCGGTTTCCAAACCGGTGTTTGTACCGATCCCGGCGGCGGCATACATTTCTGCAAGTTTATCGGCACCGAGTTCCTGCCCCATTTCAATAAAGTAATCGTTGCAGGAGCGTTCAATAGCTTCAAGCATGTTAAGTTTGCCATGACCGTAACGGTTGGCACAAGAGATCCTCGCCCCTTGAATAACGCTTCTGCCATCGCACTCGATTATTTTTTCGGCGGAAAAACCGTTTTTCAATGCTGCCAGAGCCGCCAGCGGTTTAACGATACTGCCGGGCATGTAACTGCCACGGGCGACACGGTCAAACATGGGCAGCCGGGGATCGTCAAGCAATTTTTTGTAATAATCATACTTCCAGGTGGGAGTTGTGCGCGATATATCCATGCGCGGCGTTGACACTGTTGCCAGAACTTCTCCGGTATCGGCGTTGAGCAATACCAGGGCACCGGTTTGACCGTGCATGATTTTTTCGCCGATTTTCTGCGCCCGGCTGTCCAGCGTTAAAACAATATTGTTTCCGGCAGTTGGTGCAAGATACTCCAATCTGCGGGCATTGACATACCCCAGATGATCGACCTGAATAAGTTCGTAGCCTGCCTGACTGTGCAGTCCGGGAACATACTGATTACCGGCAGCACGGTCAAAAGCGCGTTCAACTCCGCTTTTGCCCTCAAATCCGGCACGATAATACGAAAAATCCTTGCGGTCGGGTGCGGCGTCGGCGGCTTCCGGACGGGCAAAACCAATAGTCAGGGCAGCCATATCTTTTTGCGGATAGTTCCGCAAAGTTTCCAATTCTATACCCATACCCGGCATTTGCGGCATAAGCTGATAAGCTCTTGCCAGCTCTATGGCGGAAAGATTTTTGTAGATCACCAGCGGCAGACCGGGCTGGGTGGTTATGTGGCGGCGGATAGCTTTTTCGCTTAAATTATCGGGGCGATTCAGCTCGTTTGCCATTTTTTGAGCGATATTGCGGATATTCCTGATAGTTTTTTTACGGGAATTCAGGCGCATTTCCTGCAAATAAAATACCAGATTGTACCCCGGTTCATTATCTGCCAGCAGAAGATAGTCGGCGGTAAAGATCTTACCCCGCATCCCCGGCAGCCGCACCCGGCGCACCGATTGCCGGATAATGGATTTGCGGTAGCGTTCGCCAAAATGTATCTGTTCGTACCAGAGCTTGAAGATCAATACCGAAAAACCCGCCAGCATGACCGCTGCCACGATCAGCAGTCTGGTGCGGAAACTGTTGACTGCATTCATCGCCGCTCACCGCCCTTTCTGGTCAGAAAACGGGGCAGTCCCAGAAACTCCGCTGCGGCTTCGCCAAAAAATACGATTACGATAAAAAGCGGGGAAGATACCGCCGCTGTCCAAAGTATCTTCAACAGCAAATAATGCAGTCCTGCCGGATAAATACCGCTTTCACTCCAACGGAAAAGTGTACCCGCCAATGCCGGAAATGCCGCAGCTGCCGCCGCCCAGGCGCCCGGCTGCCAGAAACGGATATTTATATTTTCCTGATGCTGCCCTATCCACCAGTTTACTATGGCAGTCAGCAATGGGTAGGTGATTATTTTCAGCAAATTCCAGCTGCCGCCGTAGAGTGCCGATAAAATCATGCCGGTCAGCAATGCCGCTGCTATGCCCCAATTCCGTCCGAAAGCCAGAGTTATATAAAGCGCCCCCAGCAATGCCCACGGCAGAGGCCAGCCGCAATTACCCGATGCCAACTCCAGCAATATAAGCAAAAATTGACTTAAAAGAAGAAATACCAGTTTGCTCATTGCCCATCGTTTCCATCTTGCAAAGGATTTTTCAAACGGGCGACAGCCACTGTCCGCAAATATTCAAGATTGCCGGCGGGGCGTATGGTTCCGCGCCGGTAAAGCCGGTTGCCGAACGGCATGGAACCGGATTCGATGCTTTCAAGATTACCGATCCACAACCCGGCGGGTATCCCGGCTTCAAACCCGGTCGTAGCAAGCGGTTCATTAAGTGCAAAAGTGCTGTTTGCCGGTAAAAACCCCACCGAAGCGGTATTGCTGTCGGAGTGTTCAAATCCGACGGCATTCAAAAAACCGACCGCCCCGGATTCCGGCAAAACTACCGAAATGCGGAATTCCGGATTGAGTATGCTTATAACATGGGCGGTAAACTTGCTGACACTTTCGATAACTCCCAGAAAAACCACTTTGCCTTCCCGGTCAGGCGCCGGTGCGATCACCGCCAGTCCCGGACGCAACCCCTCCCGGCTGCCGCGGTTGATAGTAAAACCGTTGTTCCAATGCCACGGGTCGCGCAAGATCACATCGCAAGCTACATAATCATACCCCGGCGGAACCGAAAGTTTGAGCATACTGCGCAACTGGCGATTTTCCTGCTCCAACGGTTTACTGACCGTATTTTGCATGGCAAGTTCAAGATTCTGTTTGCGTAATCTTTCGATTTCGGCGGCAAGATCTTTGCGGCTGCGGAGCTTGAGCGACTGATCTGCGATCTCATCGGTAACAGCATTGCCGATGGATAAATAGGGGGCAAAAAAGTTGGCAACTGTCCTTTGCCACGGCGATAATACGCAGAGCAATATCATTATCGGCAGCAATAAATACCATGCCAGCTGCCGGTTATTGCAAGTACCGGCGGCAGGTATTTTTTTTTCTTTCTTTTTTTTCATGCTTCTCTGCATCGATCAACACCTTATGTTCCAACATGGTAATATAGCCTGTCAAAGCATTTTATGCAAACCTTTCAGCACATTTACAATACCGAATAAAATACCCCACGCTCCATTTTTTCGGCATAGAGTATGCCGGATTTCAGAAGCTGCTCTGCTCTGGCTCTGGCATCTTCCAACTTTATATTCAACAAAAACGCTATATCTTCGGCAGTTGCCGGACGGCGGCTTACCAGTTCAATAAGTTTGCTGTCGAACTTATCGGGCTGGATATTTTCTTTAAGCGCCCGACTGCGGCAGCGGAATCTGCCTACGGACTCCACCGGCACGATCTCTTCCAACGCCGCAATGAACTTTTTGATGGTTGCAGCCGGAGCCGGTTCTATCCAATCCACCACGCCGGGGCGGTCGAGTGTGTTGAGCTGCACACTGTGCAATCCTTTAAAGCTCCTGATATATCCGGCAAAGCGTTCGATGCAGCCCGGGCTGTCATTAACTCCCGGCACAATGAAAAGTTCCAACGCCAGCTTGCCGGGGTAAAGTTCTGCGGCGTTGCGGATACCCTCTGCCAGCGATTCCACGCTTATTCCGGGTGCCGGGCGGTTGATGATCTGCAACTCCTCATCGGTGGAGGCATCAAAGTTGGGCATTGCCAGATCAATATGTTCCAAAACCTTGCACACCTCCGGATCAGCAAGCAAAGTGCCGTTGGTCAAAAGACAGATCTTATACTGCGGGTAATTGGTTTTGATCCAGCATGCCAGTTCCGGCAGATGTTTATACAAAGTGGGTTCTCCGGCTCCGGAAAAAGTTATGTAATCCAGCGTGGGGGCTGTGTTGAGCACTTCAGTTAATTCCTTTTGCACTTCTTCCAGCGGGGCAAACTCCTGCCGCTGGCAGGTGAGTTCTTCGGTTTTGCCCGCTTCGCAATAGATGCAGTCCAGTGTGCAGGTATGCTTCCGTATGGGGTCAACCCCCAGTGATATACCCAGTCTGCGGGACGCTACCGGCCCGAAAACATAATGTTTGCCCATAAAAAAAACTCCAGATATTTGAAATCGCCGAAATTGGCGTTATCTTATTGAAATCGTTTCTTTTTAAAATAATGTCAGTTAAAGATTTTTACAAATGAAAGTTGCGGAAAAATGTCAATTCAGTGGCATCATATTTACATATTGATCTTTCTGGCCGGTACCGCCAGTTTGATACTGCTTACGCCGGTTGCCCAGAAAGTTGCCGCCAAGCTGGATATCATGGATCGGCCCAGCGGCGAAAAACATAAATTTCACGGCAAAGCCACGCCGCTTTTGGGCGGTGCTGCCATGCTTTCGGGCTGGCTCCTGATACTGCTGGGGGGCATGGCGATCATGAGCAAAAGTTCCATCATACCGCTGGCAGAAAATATCAAAGCCTACTTCCCCGGAGCATTTTCCATACTTGACCGGGTGGGCTGTCTGGTGCTGGGGGCGGTGCTGGCGGTAACGCTGGGCACTTTTGACGATGTGCGGCATTTGAAGGCCCACTGGAAGTTTCTCGGGCAATTCATCATAGCAGTTATCGCCGTGGGCGGTGCCGGTATAAGAGTAACGCTTTTTGTAGAGGCTCCCTGGTTCGGCTTTGCGGTTACGGTATTCTGGTTCATGCTGCTGATGAACGCCATCAACTTTTTTGACAATATGGATGGTCTGGCAGCCGGTACTGCCGGGATCGCACTCGTACTGTTTACCGTGGCGGCGGGCTTTCAGCAGCAATACTTTGTAGCGTGTTTGAGTGCCTTGGGGGCAGGTTGTGCCCTGGGGTTCTGGTTCTATAACTACACGCCGGCTTCGATTTTTATGGGCGATGGCGGCAGTCATCTGCTCGGGTATCTGCTGGCGGTTTCCAGCGCCGGAACCACTTACTTCAACAGTTCGGTGGCTGCCAGTAAACTTTCCATACTCATACCGTTGTGTATTCTGGCAGTGCCGATTTTTGACGCCATGTGCGTAACTGTGGTGCGTACATTGAACGGCAAACCTTTCTGGATCGGCGACCACAATCACATATCCCACCGCTTTGTCCGCATGGGTTTGAGCCGCAAGCGGGCAGTGCAGCTGGTGCATGTGCTTTGTTTGCTCACCGGCTTGGCGGCGCTGCCCATGCTCTGGGGCTCGCTGGCAACTACGGCAGTGGTAACGGTGCAGATGGTGTTGGTTCTTACCTTGATAACCATTCTGCAATATGCAGTGATCCCCCGCGATCTGGATAGTGTGGTACCGCCGGATCAGCAACCCCCAAAACCAACGGATAAAAGCGATAAGTAAAAATGAGTGTGCAAATTCTGACTGCCCGGTGCATTGCCGACGGAACAACTTCGGAAGTGTTTGCAGGCAGGATAACGCTCAAAAACGGCATAATTCAAGCAGTGGAGCGGGGCGATTTTGTCCCCGGCGGCGGCGAAGAGAGATTTTTTGACGAAAATAAAGTGCTTTGTCCGGCATTTATCGACGCTCACGGGCACTCGGATATTTCGGTTTTTGCCATGCAGGAAGCTCAAGGCAAAACGGCTCAAGGTATAGCCTTTGAGATCTCCGGCAACTGCGGATTATCGCCCTTTCCCCTGACCAACCATAACCGGGAGCATTTGCAGGAGCTTTACAGCAACTACCACACCTTGCTGGATTGGAGCGATTACTCAAGCTACATGAAAAAATTGCAGCAGCTCCGCCCCGCCTTGGAGCTTTTCCCTCAAGTGGGGCACAATACTTTGCGTGCCAGCGTGGCGGGGTACGAAAAAAAGCACCTTACTCCTGAAGAATCAAATCAAATGTGCAATATCCTTGACCGGGAACTTGCCGCCGGAGCGGTGGGTTTTTCGGCAGGGTTGCTCTATGTACCGGGCTGTTTTGCCGATATGGATGAATTGGTCAGACTTTTGCAGGTGGTTGCCCGCCATGACAAAGTTTTTACCATCCATTTGAAAAGCGAAGGCAACGATCTGGAAAATGCTTTGGCGGAAACTCTGGCAGCTGCCCGCCGTGCCGGATTGAAAAAAGTACATTTGAGCCATCTGAAAACTGCCGGAGTACAGAATTTCCACAAGATAGATGCCATTTTAAACGCCTTGGCAACTCCCGATATGCGTATTACCGGCGATGTATACTGTTACAACGCCTCCATGACCCAGTTGAGCGTTATCCTGCCGGAACCCTTTGATGAGTACGACGATGTAAAGTTGATGAAAGTTTTGCACGATCCGGCAGCCTATAAAGAGATATTGGCAAAGTTGCGTCAGGCACGGTCAAAGGAATACTGGCAGGCTGTAAGAATAATTTCAGCAGCTGAACCATATAAAAAATACAATGGCAAGATTCTTGCCGATGCGGCAAAAAATGAAAATCTTGCCCCGGAAGAACTCTATCTGGCAATACTCAAGCTGGATGCCCCCGGTGCGACCGCAGCATTTCACACGCTGTCGCAAGAAAATATGGAGCTGCTGGCAGCCCATAAATCCGTAGTTCCCGGCAGCGACGAAAGTGCCCGTAATCCAACTTTTGCCTTCGGCAGCAGCCACCCCCGGGGATTCGGCAATCACGCCGAATATTTTGCCTTACGCCGCAAACAGGGAGCTGTTTTAGGTGAGATCATCAGCGAAATGAGCGGCAATATCGCCCAAATTTTCGGATTGAATAATATTGGAGCGATCACACCCGGCAAACGGGCGGTCTTTACAGTTATCGACAAAGAAAAATATCAGAGCACGGCAACTTTTACCCACCCACACAGCTTGGCAAAAGGTGCTGAAATATTGCGTTTTCAGTGAGAGTGGATCATGGAAAAAGAGTATGGTACAGAGATTTTTTTAAGCCGGGAAATAAGCTGGCTTGATTTCAACTCCCGGGTGCTGGAAGAAGCGGCGTGCAAAAATTTGCCGCTGCTGGAGCGGTTAAAGTTCATCGCCATTTTCAGCAGCAATCTGGATGAATTTTTCATGGTGCGTATCGCCGGGCTCCGCCATGCTGTAAAAATGGGTGATCACTCCACCGACCCCGCCGGACTTACTGCATTTGAACAATTACAGCATTTGCGCTGGAAGCTGGAAAAACTCCTTGCTTATCAGCACCGCATACTTTACAACGATCTTCTGCCTGCTCTGGCAAAAGAAAATATCCGCATTGCCGAGCTGAAAAACCTCTCCGGCAAAGTCCGCAAACAGCTTAAAGAATATTTCCGCAAAACGGTTCTGCCGGTGCTTACCCCGCTGGCAGTAGACCCCAGCCACCCCTTTCCGGTGCTGAAAAACGGCGTGGTGGAACTGGCGGTACATCTGAAAAGCAAAGAAGAAAATAAAAATGAATTTTTTGCGTTTGTGGAAGTTCCGGAAGTATTGGAGCGTTTTATCCCGGTAGATGATAAGCTCCCCGGCAAAACTTTTGTCTTGCTGGAAGAGCTGATCGAAAGCGAACTGCCGGAACTCTTTGCCGGGTGCAAAATACTGGAGAGTTTCCCTTTCCGCATCACCCGGGATATGGACTTTGCCATCGAAGAGGAGTGCGACGATCTGCTCCGTTCTGTGGAGCTGAATCTGCTGGAACGCCGCTCCCGGGAACCCATCCGGCTGGAGGTTGCCAACCGGGCAAAAGGTTCGCTGCGAAACTGGCTTGCCAAAGAGTTTGAGCTGGACAGCTCTTACCGCTACACCGTTAAAGGTATGCTGGATCTGAAACGACTTTTTGAGCTGATAAATAAAGTAAAACGCCCCGATCTGCTGGAAAAACCCTGGGTGCCGGTAAATAATACAGAGTTGCCGGAAAATGAAAATATTTTTGAAAGCATCACTCAACATAAAGAAGTTCTGCTTGCCGTACCGTTCCAGAAATTCGATCCGGTCATCCGGCTGCTTGCCACTGCGGCCGATGATCCGTCGGTGCTGGCGATCAAGCAGACTTTGTACCGGGTCAGCGGAGATTCGCCGGTGGTGGCAATGCTTGCCCGTGCCGCCGCCAACGGCAAACAGGTAACAGTTATCGTAGAGCTGAAAGCCCGCTTCGACGAGGGCAACAACATCATCTGGGCACGCCGTTTGGAAGAAGCCGGCGCCCATGTGGTTTACGGCATATCGGGTTTGAAGATACATTGCAAATCCCTGTTGATCGTGCGCAAAGAGCAGGAGCAAATCAAGCGTTATGTGCATCTTGCCACCGGCAATTACAACGACAAAACCGCCAAACTTTACACCGATTTGGGGATATTTTCTGACGACGAAGTGTTGTGCGACGATGTATCAAGATTATTCAACATCATAACCGGCAATGCCCGACCCGATATCGACTGGGCAAAGATCGCCGCTTCGCCCTTTGATCTGCGGTGGAAACTTACCACTCTTATTGAGCGGGAAATGGAAAAATCCACCCCGCAACGCCCCGGCAGGATCATCGCCAAGATGAACAGTCTGACCGATCCGGAGATCATCCGCAAACTCTATGCCGCAGCCGATGCGGGAGTGCAAATTGATTTGATCGTGCGGGGGATTTGCTGTTTGCAGCCGGGTGTGGGCAACAACAATATCAATGTTATAAGCATTGTTGACCGCTATCTGGAACACAGCCGCATCTACTATTTTGCCAATGGCGGTAACGAAGAGTTTTACCTTTCCAGTGCCGACTTTATGACCCGTAATCTGGATCGCCGCATCGAGATACTCTTCCCGGTGATCCGGCAGGAAAATCGTCAGAAACTTATGAAGATACTGGCGTTTGAACTCAACGATAAATTCAAAGCCCGGTTGCTGAAAAGCAACGGCAAATATTCAGCCAAAAACAGCAATCCAGCCAGCCGCAGTCAGCAGAATATCTACAATCTTTTTGCTTCAGAAGTACGCACCGAAGAGGCCGGTAAAGTTCTGAAAATTTTCACTAATATCAAACCGGTGCAATAATAGAGCTTACTCGGCTTTAAGTGCAAAACGCAAGATGTGCTGTTTGCGGTCAAACGGTACGATCACCCGGTGCAGATTATCCAGCAGACTCTGTATGGAGTCATCCATAGCCAGCACTCCGCTGCGGTGAGTGATGCGTTTGCCCACCACTCTGCCATCGGGGGCGATGATTATTTCGATGTTGACCTGGGGATTTCTGCCTCCCAGGCGGTTTATATCCGGCGTTACCCACATGCGGTGGATCATGCCTGCCACCAGCTGGTCGTAACCGCTGTTGCCCCGTTGACCGCCCGGTGCGGTGTGTCCCGGTTCCCGGTTGCTGCCCCGGGGGCCGGGCTTGCCTCTGCCATTAGCGTCGGGATTATTTTTTCTGCCGCTTTGAGCGATAGAGTTGGGCTTGTTTTTGTTCCGGCCCGGCCGTTTGCGTTTAGTAACAGTGGGTTGTCTTACCGCTTTTGACCGGGTGGGTACTACCTGTTTGGGCTTGCTGGCTTTGCGGGGGCGCTTCCGCTGCGTAACCGTGGGTTGTGTTACTGATTCCACCGGGTCGGGCTGCAATTGTTTGGGCGGCTCCGGATCTGCCACTTGCGGCTCTTCGGGCGCCGGTGTTTCCGGAGCGTTGCCGCCATCGGGGGGTCCGCTGGGCGGAACAGGGTTATTGGGGTCAGGGGTCGGCGAAGGATTTTCCACCACATTGGTCAGCGTGGGGTCGTAAAACTCCACGGTAATAGTTTCTTCGGGCTTGTTCAGCCAATCGCTGACTACCGAAAAGGTCAACACCAATACCAGCACCAGAAAATGCCCTGCCGAAACTCCAGTCATAATGCGGCGGCGGGTGCGGCTGGAAACAAGTTCCTGCAAAGAACGGTTTTTATCGGGCATTGAAAACTCTCCGGAATTTGGTTATACTTTCAGGTAATATAGCACAGCAGAAATTATAAACAAGACCCCATTGCAAAAAAATCCAAAAAAGCCGCCATCAGCTGTACCGCCTGATGCCCTCTCAACAGCTTTCCAGCAGTTTCCGCAGGAGTTTGCGGATGTTTTCGCTGTCAGAAATACTCAACTTTTCCTGTGGCGAATGTACCGACCTCGTTGCCGGGGCAAAGGAGAGCATCTCCAACTTGGGATTCATGCCGCAGAACATCCCCGGCTCCAGTCCGCCGTGGATAACGAACCGTTCAGCGGTTTTGCCGGTAAGACTTTTATACACTTTGCAGGCATATTCCAGCAAAGGCGATTCCCAGCGGGGTTCCCAGCTGGTGTATTGGGAATCCACGGCGGCGGTAAAGCCGTTTCCCTGCATCAAATTGATAGCTTTTTCAGTAACTTCAAGGCGTTTTTTATCGTACAAACTGCGAACCAGCAAGGTGAAGCTGAAATGTTTGCCCGCCGTGCCGGAAACCACCGCCAGATTGCTGCTGGTTTCCGTGGAGTTATCGCTGTTGACCGCCAATACCCCGTGGGGCAACTCCTGCCAGACTTTCAGCAATGTTGCCCAGCTTTCCCCGGTCAAAACCGCTTCCGGCAAGGCGGCAAGAACTTCCACATCAAGCTCGATAACGCTCTTTTCGGCAGGCTCAAAAGTCTGATTCAGCTTTTGAGCAAAATTCTTTGCCAGAGTTTTGATTGCTTCCAACTCATCATTTTTTATTACGATAACGGCTTCAGCCTCCCGGGCGATGGCGTTGTGCAGCGTTCCGGCGTGTATACTGGCAAGTTCAATATCTTTGGCGGCGGCAAGAAAATTCTTTATTTCCACAGCGGCACTGCCCACATTGCGGTGGATATCCACGCCCGAGTGCCCGCCCTGCATGCCTTTGAGGGTGATTTTAACTGCCTTATCCCCGGCGGGAGCCTTGCTTGCCAGCAGGTTTTTGCCCTCAAAGCGGGAGCCTCCGGCACAGCCGATGGTAAAAACTACATCGCTATCGAGATTAAAAAGTATATCGCCATCAAGGAAAGATAAATCAATATCTTCAGCTCCGCCCAGACCCGTTTCCTCCGATACGGTAAAAACGCCCCGCAACGCACCGCACACCAGATCGTCGGCAGTAAGCATTTCCATAATCAAGGCTACCCCCATACCGTCATCGGCGCCCAGCGTGGTTTGGCCGCCGGTCGTGACCCAGTCGCCTTCCACCACCGGCACGATACTGTCACGCAAAAAATCAAATTCCACGCCGTCAGCCGCTTGAGGAACCATATCCAAATGTGCTTGCAGTATGATCCGGGGGGCATTTTCGCAACCTTTGCTTGCGACCCGCTCTATGGCAAGATTTCCGGCACCATCCACCCGGTACGCCAGATTATGTTTTACCGCTTCGGAAATCAGGAAATCCCGCAGTTTTTCTTCGTGCCCGGAGGGGTGAGGTATGGAACAAATCTTCAGAAAATATTTCCAGTAAGCGTTATCGGGCAAAAGTTTTTCAACTGACATATTCACGATCCTCCTCCTGCGCCAGCACATTGCGCCGGTAGACCGACTGCATAAAGCCCAGCGCAAACATCATTGATACCACAAAACTGCCGCCGTAGCTTAAAAACGGCAGCGGCAAACCGGTTATGGGAGTTACCCCGATACTCATACCTATATTGATAAATAAATGCACAAATATCAGCACCGCTATACCAATGCCGCTTTGCCGGGCAAAACTGTCCGTAGCAAAAAAAGCACTCCTCAATATGGTGTAGAGCAGTAATATGTATGCTGCGATCAGAGTCATAGCCCCCACAAAACCGGTTTCTTCGGCGATCACCGAAAAGATAAAATCGTTGTTGGAAACTTTCCGGGGCAGAAAGCCCAGCGGATTCTGTGTCCCCTGCCCAATACCTTTGCCGAACATGCCGCCGGAACCCACTGCCAGCCGGGATTGATAGGCGTTGTACCCCCGGTGAGCAAGATCACGCTCCGGATCAAGAAAAGTTTTGATCCGCTCCCGCTGATAGTTTTTTAAGAGCGGTTTGATCTCCAAAAGCTCATTGGCAGTCAATGCACCGGCGATCAATACCATTGCCGCCCCGGCTATGGCAAGATATTTCCAGTTGATCCCGGCAGTAAAGACCATGATCGCCCCCACCGGAGCCAACACCACAGCACTGCCGAAGTCCGGTTCGACAGCGATCAATACTATCGGTACACCCAACGCCGCCAGACTTAAAAGTATATGGGGCAGCTTACTGATTTTAAAAAGCATATTGCCGTGCATTGCTGCCAGAAACCAAATCACCCCCAGCTTGGCAAACTCCGACGGCTGCAAACGCATCACCTTCAAGTCGATCCAGCTGGTAGCACCATTGACTTTTATCCCGATAAAAAGCACCAGCACCAGCATCGCTACTGAAAATATGTAGTAAAACCACACCCACGGAATCAATTTGCGGTAGTCGCACCTTGCCGCAGCAATGTAAGCAATAAAACCTATACCTATCCAGACAAGCTGTTTTTTCCAGAAACTTTGCGATAATTGCGAGCCGATCTGTTCGCCGGTGGTATAGATAAAAAGCACTCCTGCTGAAAGCAGCAGGAGCATTACTGCAAGTTGCAGAAAATCCCAGCAGGCAAATTCCTTTGCCAGCGGTTTGAAATTCACTGACTGGTTGTCAGGCAGATTTTTGAAGAAACTGCGCCGCATGATTTACAGGCACCTCTGCCGAACAATATTCAGATTTTATTTTTCAAAGGTCTGTTCCCGTTTGGGACCCACCGAAACGATCGCCACTTCGCTCTCAACCAATTCAGCAATGTGGTCAAGATACTTTTTGGCATTTTCCGGCAAATCAGCGTAACAGGTAACATTTTCAGTCGAGCAGTTCCAGCCGGGCACCACTTCGTAGACCGGTTTGACCTTGGCAAGATCTTCCACATCGCTGGGCACATAGTCGATGACTTTGCCATCCAGCTCGTAACCGATGCAGACCTTGATCTCTTTCATGGTATCCAGCACATCCAGCTTGGTGATCGCCATCTTGTCCACGCCGTTGATCATGCAGGTGTAACGGGGGGCTACTGCGTCGAATCAGCGGCAGCGGCGGGGTCTGCCGGTGGTGGCACCAAATTCACGGCCGATGCGGCGGAGTTCTTCGCCATCAGCATCAAAAAGCTCGGTGGGGAAAGGTCCTTCGCCAACCCGGGTGGTGTAAGCCTTGACTACGCCCCACACCGTACCGATGTGTTTGGGAGCGATCCCGGCACCGGTGCAGGCTCCGCCGGAAACAGTGCTGCTGCTGGTAACATAGGGGTAAGTACCATGATCCACATCCAGCAGAGTACCCTGGGCGCCTTCGCAGAGAACTTTTTTACCGGCTTTCAAAAGTTTATTGACTTCCACAACTGTATCGCAGACAAATTCCGAAAGATATTTGGCGGCAACTTCCAGCTTGGCATATTCTTCGTCGATGTTCAATGCCTCCATGCCCGCGGCAACGAACTCTTTGTTGTAACGCTCGCAGTTGGCATAGAAAGCCTTTTTCAATGCTTCGGGCTTGGCAAGGATACCGGCACGCAAACCGGTACGGGCAGCACGGTCGCAATAAGCCGGGCCGATACCTCTGCCGGTGGTACCGATCTTTTTGCCCACCTTGGCGGCGGCGGCTTCTTTCATGGCATCTGCCCGCTTGTGATAAGCAAAAATCAACTGTGCCTGGTCAGAAAGTTTGATCTGTTTGACATCCAACCCACGCTCGGTCAGGGCGGTCATTTCTTCCATCAAGCCGATAGGGTCGACCACCACGCCGTTACCTACGATACAGGTAACGCCTTTGCGGAAGATGCCCGACGGCACCAGATGCAAAACATATTTTTCGCTGCCGATTTCCACCGTATGCCCGGCATTACTGCCGCCCTGGAAACGCACCACGCAATCCACATCACGGGTCAAAACATCGATCAACTTACCTTTGCCCTCGTCGCCCCACTGGGTTCCGATCAAGATATCTGCACTCATAACGCACTCTCCTGTATATTTTTTATTTATTTATAAATAACAATTTATCTCGCAAAAGGAATAACATAGCACGATAAAATGGAAAATCAAATATTCCGCGGTTTTTTTATTTATTTTGGGAAGTATTGGGAAGGTTTTGAGTGTATTGCCGCCAGCTGATGCAGCATTGTGCATGCCATCGGGCGGCGATTGCAGTGTATATAACCGGTTTGACGGTTTTACTCTTGAGGCGGTACGGTCTTTTTCAGTATTCTTAAAAAGTTTTTCAGCGTTCTGGAGTGGTTGTTTTCGTCCCATGCGGCTATGATTATTCTTTTTATCATCATATCAGCGTTGCGGTAGACTATATTTTCCCGCTCGTCTTCCACTGCCGGTTTTACCACCAAACCTATTCCTAAATTTGCCGACACCATCTGCCGGGTCGCCCGCAGACCCAATGCCTCAACTTCCACAGTGGGGTAGGTTCCGCAATGTTTATAGAAAAATTCTTCAAACTGTTTCCGCAGCCACGGCACCAATTTTGCCGAGGGCAGAATAAAGTTGGCATTTTTCAGATCGGTTATCTTCAACTCCTCCTTTTGTGCCAGCGGGTGTTGGGCGGGTATGGCAAAGCAGATCGGCAGTTCCAGCAATTTGATATGCTGGAAACTTTGATCCAGATCCACCAGATTGTTTACCGCCAGAAAACCTATATCTGATTCACCATCACGAACTTGCTTATACACATATGGTGCCCCCTGACAATCCCGCACCTGTAAGTTTACTGCCGGGTACTTTTCGTGCATTTTCTTCAAGATATTCCCCAGCTGCAAATAGTCGTACACCATATTTGCTACCGATATGGAAAGCATACCGTGTTCGCCCCGTGCCGCCCGCCGGGCATGTTCCCGGGCGCCGGACAAAAGCTCCGGCAGGCCTTTTATCTTTTCATAATATGCTTTCCCGGCAGCGGTCAGGCGGATGTTCCATTTATCTGACCGGTCAAAGAGCTGGCACTCCAGCGAACTTTCCAGCTTGTTTATCTCTTTACTCAACGCCGCCTGGGTTATACCCAGCAGCAACGCTGTTTTGCTGAAATGCAGCTCCTGGGCAAGCTTCAAAAAAATCTCGATTTCCCGGATCGTAGCCATATTATTGATAACCTTTCGTCTATTAAGATAATACTATAAATATATTGTAATTTACGCAAAATGCAATTATTTTGCTTTTATAATTATATAAAAAAATAATAAGGCGGTGTATTATGATGAAAAAAATTCTTGTTTGTTCGGGGCTTGCCCTGCTGGTGCTTTGCAATGTTTCATGCAGTAAAAAGAGTGTTAAAGCTAAAGAGCGTGCAGTCCGGGTGGGCGTTCAGAAGCTGGAAAAACGCACTTTCCGTGAACAGCTGCCGGTGCAGGGTACGGTCAAACCGGTGGAATACGCCACGATTTCTGCCAAAATCAGCGGCACATTGGAAATGCTCAATGTGGATGAAGGCGATCACCGCAAGACCGGCGATGTGCTTTTCGGCATCGACCGGCAGGTTCTGAAAAATCAGGTGGTGGTCAAGGAAGACGAAATCAATGTTAAAGAAGCCGCTTTGAAAAGTGCCGAATTGCAGCTCAAAACCGAAGAGATAACTTTGCAGCAGGCCAAGCGTGATTACGAGCGCGCCTTGACTCTCTCCCGCTCCAACGCCTTGAGCCAGAGCAATCTGGAAACCACCGAAACCGAATACAAAAAAGCCCAGATGGAAGTCCAGAACGCCCAGAGTGCCATCGTCAACGCCCGTGCCCAGCTCAAGCAGGCACAGAGCAATCTTGCCATTGCCAAAAAGAATCTGGATGACTCCGTAGTCCGAGCCCCCTTCGACTGCGTGGTTTTCGATAAATATGTGGAAGCCAACGAATATGTGTCTGCCGGGCAGGATATACTCAAGCTGGAAAATCACGATAAACTGGAAGTGGAAGTCTTTATCAGTGCCGGTTATTATCATAAAATCGAAGCCGGTAAGACCGCAGTTGAATTCAAAGATGTTGATGGCAAAGTTTTAGGTACAGCCGTTGTAACCTACAAATCCCCCGGCGTTGACCCCGAAAGCCGTACTTTCAAGCTCAAAGCAGTAGTTCCGAAAAATGTCAAACTGGTCAGCGGTATGCTGGCAGACATCAATTTGATTTTGCGGGAAAAAGTCGCTTACGGTTTGCCTGCTGATGCTATATTGCTGCGTGCCAACGACCGTTACATGGTCTACACCGTCACCGCCGATAAGCGTGCCAAAGATACCACGGTCGAACGGGGTATCATCGACGGCGGCTATTGCGAAGTACTCAACACTGCTGAACTGCTGGGCAAAGAGGTGGTCACTACCGGTCAGACCTTTGTCAACAACAATGCTCTGCTGAACATTATCAACAAGTAAGTTTAGGGGAGTTTGCTCAAGATGTTTTTAAGTCGCATAAGTGTACGCCGTCCGATCGCCATGACGGCATTCATCATTGTTCTGATCATGATCGGGGCTTCGCTTTATCCCCGGTTGAGTGTGGACTTGCTGCCCAATATTGAAATACCTACCGTGCTGGTGCGTTGCGAATATCAGGGGGCGAGTCCTGCTGAAATCGAAGTGGAGATCATCCGCCGTATCGAAGATGCTGTTTCTTCATTGGATGGTATCCGCCATATTTCCAGTGTGGCGGTGGAAGATCAGGCAAATATCTCGCTGGAATTCAACATGGGTACCAATGTTGATATTGCCGCAACGGATATCCGTGAAGCGTTGAACACCATCCGTGACAACCTGCCTGACGGAGCCAAAGAACCCACTATCCGCAAGATCGATACCAACGCCACATCGGTTGTGCAGATCTTTCTGGTGGGCGACCGTACCCAGGAAGACCTTTACGACTTTGCCGACGATGTGATCGCCGACAAGTTTGCCGCCGTTTCCGGCGTAGGCGAAGTGCGGGTCTACGGCTCGAATGAAATGCAGATACACATTCTGCTTGACCGTGCCAAACTTACTGCCATGAATCTTTCCATCGGTGCCATTGTAAATAAGCTCAAAGCCAACAATGTGCGTAAACCGCTGGGCCGTATCCAGATCGATAAAAACGAAAAAAATGTGACCTTTGCCGGGGACTACAAAGACCTTGAAGAGATCCGTTCGCTGGAAATCGGTACTGTAAAGAACAAGCGTGTTTACATGCGGGATATTGCCGAAGTCAAACTTATGAGCCGGGAAGTGCGTAATAAAGCATATGTCAACGGCAAACCGGCGGCGTTTTTCAATGTGGTCAAAAAAGCCGAAGCCAACGCTATTGAGGTGATCAAAGGCATCCGGCAGCGGGTTGAACAGCTGAAACGCAACGGCGAACTGCCCTCGGGCATGGAACTGGTCTGGTTCAAGGACTCCGGGGAGTTTATTCAGGCGTCGGTGGACGATGCCAAAAGTTCCATCGTTACCGGGATCATCCTGACTGCGGTGCTGCTCTTCCTCTTTCTGCACGATATCCGCAGTACCTTTATTGTGATGATCTCCATGCCGATTTCGGTGGTGGTAACTTTTGCAGCAATGGTCTGGCTGGGGTACTCCTTCAACATTATGACTCTTTTGAGTCTGGGCTGTTCAGTAGGGGTGCTGGTGACCAACAGTATCGTGGTTATTGAAAATATCTTCAACCACCTTAACCGCAACGAGGATATAAAAACAGCTTCCGAAGAGGGTACCGGCGAAGTTATTGCCGCTGTGTCTGCCAGTGCTTTGACCAATGTGGTGGTGTTTGTGCCGGTGATGATCATGATGACCACCCGTATCGGTACAATGATGCGGCCCTTTGCCGGGGTGATGGTGGCAGCTACGCTGGTATCGCTCTTTATCAGTTTTACCTTAACACCGATCTTGAGTTGTATTTTGCTTAAAAACTACAAGCCTGCCTTGCCGGGCGACAAAAAGACTTTGCTGCAAAAGTTCTTTATTCCGTGGGATATCGGCTACGATTGGCTTTGCGGAAAGTTCAACAAATCCATCGACTGGACCCGCCGCCATCCCCGGATCATTGTGGCTGCGGTTTTTGCCGGAGCGATTTGTGTGTGGGCGTTTATCATGCCCAAAGTGGGTTTGAGCTTCCTGCCATTCTGCGATCAGGGCGAGATCCGCATCCGCTTTGAGTTCCCCACCAGCTACAATCTGGAAACCACCGAAAAACTGCTGAAAGAAGCCGAAGATCACCTGAAAAAGTATGACTTTATCACCGGGTTGAATCTTTGGACCGGTCGGGCAGGGGCTCCCCGCGGACAGGTTTCCAGTGCCGTTTACATCGGGCAGATGAACTTGAAGACCACCAAAAAATTTGAGCGTAAAGAAACGATTTATGACCTTCAGGAAATACTGCGTAAAGAGTTGAGTTATCTGGATAACTGCCGTATCACCATGAGTATACCGGCAACTTTCGGCAGCAGTACATCGGAAATCAACTGTACCATCAGCGGACCCGACCTGGAAATCCTTGAAGAGGTGGAAAAGAAGGTTATGGAAACCATCCCCGCCTTGGGGATCACCCGTGACCTTGACAGCAGCAGCCGTGAACGCAAAACCAATATCAACATCACGCCTGACCGCACCATCTTGCAGAATCTGGGGTTGAGTGCCAACGACCTTTACACCAATTTGGTTGGTTCGCTCGACGGTATCGAAGTGGGGGACTACCGTACCGGTACCCGTACTTACGACATAAGATTGAAGAACCGCAAGGAATACGGCGAAACCCAGCTTAAACAGAACGCGCTTGCCACCAAGGACAACAACCCGTTGAATACCGAAGTGGTGGCAAAGATCACCGAAGAGGCCCGCCCGGTGATCATCAACCGTTACGACAAAAACCGCAACATGTATATTTACGCCAACAGTGCTCCGGGTATGGCTCTGGGGGTAGTTTCCGGCAAGATCTCCGAAACCGCCCGCCCCATGCTGCCCCCCGGGTACACACTGCGTATGCGCGGTAATGTGGAAATGATGAACGAAACCGCTGCTGAATTCGGTCAGGTGCTTATTCTGGCGGCGATCCTCACTTATCTGCTGATCGCTGCGATCATGGAATCGTGGACTAAACCCTTCCTTATCATGTTCACCGTGCCGCTGGGCTTTCTGGGTATGTATTTAACGCTTTACTGCTTTAATATGTCCATGTCCATGATGGGCTTGCTGGGCGGTGTTATGATGATCGGGATCGTGGTGAACAACGCCATTCTGATCCTTGACGAATGTTCTTCGCTGACCAAAAATGGCGTTCCCACCCATCAGGCAATGCTGCAAGCTACTGAAGCCAAGTTCCGACCGATCGTGATGACCAGTATTGCATCGGTAGCCGGTATGCTGCCCATGGCGTTCGGCAGTGGATTGGGTTCGGAACTGCGGTCAAGCTGTGGTGTGGGGGTGGTAGGCGGACTTTTGATCGCTTCGCTCCTGACGCTTTATGTGATCCCGGCACTCTACTTTGCTTTTGTGCGGGATACCGCCGGAAAACCGGCCAACTGATAAGTAAAGCACAAAAAAACGGCGTACTCAACAAAGTATGCCGTTTTTTTTTAGGCTCTGTTCCCAATATCGGTTGATTAACAGTAAAGATGTTGAATAAAATCTTTTCAAAACTTAAAGGGCATTTATCTATTTGTGCAACAAATAGATAAATGCCAATAAAAGGTTTTCCACCTTCGCCAAGGCTACGGCGG
>JAZMZK010000101.1:0-24132 GCA_045585955.1 Victivallaceae bacterium | reverse complement strand
AGGAAAGGTTCTTTCCCTCTTCCCCAAACCCCATCACCCTTTTCCAAACCTTTTATTGGCATTTATCTATTTGTTACACAAATAGATAAATGCCCTTTAAGTTTTGAAAAGATTTTATTAACATCTTTACTGTTAATCAACCGATATTGGGAACAGAGCTTTATTTTTTGCCGACAAATTTTTCCACATAAGGCATCATCGCCTGTGCCCAGATTTCGTAACCGGCATCGTTGGGGTGGAGCAAATCAGGCATGATCGATCTGGAGAGAGTACCGTTTTTATCCAGAAATTTATCAGTGATATCGCAGTAGAAAACATTTTTATCATCTGCCAGTTTGCTGATAACAGCGTTTATATCTTTGATATGTTGGCGGTATTTGTGTTTGGCACTTGCTTCCCGGGGGAATACGCCGAAAAGCAATATCTTTGTTTCCGGCAGTCTGGCACGCAATGCTTCCACAACTTTGGTGACACCCGCCGCAGCGGCAGCCGGAGTTGCACGATTTCTGGAAATGTTGTTGGTGCCGATCATAACCATAACCATCTTGGGTTTGATATTGTTCAAATACGGGCTTTTGGCTGCCATCCACAAAGCGTGTTGGGTGCGGTCGCCGCCATAACCCAGATTGATGACTTTGTATTTGCTGAAGTATTTATTGTAAGTAGCCAGACCGCCGAACTTTCTCTTGTTTTTCAGGGCGTCGGTATCCCAGTAATGGGTGATGCTGTCGCCGATCCAAACCATATCCACATCATTTTTGTAATCAGCGATCTGCTTGAGTTTTTCGTCGTAACGCTTGTGCCATGCGTTCTTTTTCTTGGCTTTGGGGTTAAAACGGGGTGTGGCGGTGGTGGAGGCCTTCATGCCGCCATCGGCAGGCAGAACATTGGCTTTTTTCGCCGGTTTTTTCGCCGCCTTTTTAACCGCCTTGGCAGGTTTTTCCGCAGGAGCGGCGTTTTCGGCGGCACTTACTGAAAAGGCGGCAAAAACTGCTGCCAACAGCATAAGACATAAGTTTTTCATAAATTTCCTTTGTTTGGGTTAAAAATGGAATATTCTGTAAGATAACTCAAATCAATAAAAAAAGCAAATTTTACTGCTGAAAATTCCGCATAACCAGAGCCAGCGAGTGGCGGGGCATGTTCAAAGTCCGGGCAACCGCCGGACATTTCACCCTCAATAAATGCACGATGGGTCGGCAATAAAGATCCAGCGTTTCAAAGTTGCCCTGTCCTTTGGCGATCACCATATCGCAGCTTTGCATTGCTTCAAGAAATTCTTTTTTTGCCCGCTTGAGTGCCACGCCGGGAGTGGCATCACCGGTATCGACAAATTCATAGCCGCCCAAGCCGGAATCTGCCAACTCATGTCTGGTTATATCGTTAAGGATAAAATCGCCCCGCACGCCTAAAATCACTTTGCCGGGAAAACGCTCCAGCAAGAGCCGGTCAAAGACCGCTTCGCCGCAGTTGTCCAGCATATAAAAGAGAGTTTTGGCATTGTAAAAGCGTTGTTCAAAAAGTTTGATAAGTTCTTCATCCAGAAACATCTCAAAAACACTTTTCAGCTTGGGTATGGCAGAATCCAGATCAATACTGCGGTCAGCCCCGCAATCAATGATGTTGCCGCCGATGACCGCCTTGACCACGGCACCAAACTCATAATCAGCCGCCGCAATAATGGAACGCATTTCGGGCAAAAGCTTCCCGGCAAGCTCGGTGGAGCGTCTTTTAGCTTCGGCAAAACTGTCGGCTTCGCCGCCGGAATCACGCAAAAAAGTGTAAAGTTTGCGGGCAAATTCCGGAGGGCTTTCGTGCCAATCCTGGGAACTTGCGATTTTCAGCATTTCTCCGGCAATGCGGGGGTGATGCTCCTCGGGCAGCTGTTTAGCCATAAGCTCAAAAGCACTGCCGATAACACAATTTATACATTCAGCAGAAATTTTCATAACAAACTCTCAAAAAATGTTGCTTTACATCTGAATTGCAGCTGCCGTATCTTTGTAGTTCAAAAATTCAACGCCATCGACTTCCGGAGTTAGTTCTCCGGAATAAATAACCAAACAGCGGTCAAACTTGGGAGAAAGTTTTCGGAATTTCAGCAGATTTTTTCCAAAATCCAGGTTCCATGTACTGCCGCCCTTTATTTCCATGATGGTAAAAGAATCATGATTTTTCCGGAAGAGCAAGTCTGCCTCCAAACCTTGCGAATCCCGCAAAAAATAAAGCTCCGGCATCTCTCCGGCATTGAGCCGGTGTTTAAGAGCTTCGATCACCACCATATTTTCAAACAAACCGCCGTAAAGCGGATCCCGCCTGATTTGTTCCGGCGAATTTATTCCCAGCAGCCATGCCGCCAGCCCCGGTTCTGTAAAATAGAGTTTTTGACTTTTGACCAATCGTTTGCCAAAGTTTTCAAAATAACAGGGCAAACGGTAGATGATAAAGCTGTTTTCAAGTACCGAGAGCCACTGGCTCAAAGTTTGTGATGACACTCCTACATCGTTGCTCAACGCCGAAAGATTGATCAGTTGCCCTACCCGCCCGGCAAGCATTTTTATAAATGTTTCAAAGGCGTTAAGATTTTTTATATTAAGCATTAAACGCAAATCTTTTTCCACATAGGTTGCAAAATAGTCACGATAGAGATTTTTTGCATCCAACACTGTATCGTATAAACGGGGCATAAACCCCTGATACAAATATTGTTCACACTCCAGAACAATTCCGGCAGATTTTAATTCGGCAATAGAAAGCGGCAGCAGCTGCAATATACCGGTGCGTCCAGCCAGCGATTGAGTAACACTCTGCCCCAAAAGCGGCTGATGACTGCCGGTAAGAATATACTGCCCGGCAGTTTTATTTTCATCCACCAGAGTTTGAATATAACTCAACAGCTCCGGAACCCGCTGGATCTCATCAAAGATCACTGGAGCCGGAAATAATTTAAGAAAACCTTTAGGGTCAGCTTGAGCCATTTGCCGAAGGTCAAAATTTTCCAAACTTACATATTTATAATCCGGAAATACTGCTTTTGCCAAAGTGGTTTTGCCGGATTGACGGGGACCGGTAATCGTCACGACCGGATACATTTTTGCCAATTTACGCAACTGAAATTCAATTTCCCGTGCAATCATAAATACCTCCAAGATAGTTATCTTGCAGACAATATACACCATTTCCAACAATTTTCAAGTTGAACTTGAAAATTGTTGGAAAATATCTTTTTACCGGGAATAATATAAAGTTACTACCGGCAAATTGCAAAAAATCTGCAAAGATAAAGCTATACATAAAAAAAACAGCCGACCCGGCATTAAGAACCAAACAACCACACCAACACTATTCAAGCCAGCCGACCCGGCGGTAAGAACCAAACGGCCCATAAGCAGCCATTCAAATCTTTTTCAGGAGCCGTTTTTAATTTTGCTTTGCAAAATTAAAAACGGCACGAAAAGGTTTGAAAGGGGTGAGAGGGTTCCGTCTTCGCCCTGCGGGCTACGCCGTGACAAGTTGGGGAAGAGGGGAAAACTTTCCTCAAAAGTTTTCCCCTCTCTCCCAAGTCACACCCTCACCGCCGCTTCAACGCTTGCCGTGCATTTTCCAGTTGCGTTGGCGGGCGGCTTCGTAGAGCAGAATGGTGGTGGCGGTGGCGACATTCAGCGAGTCGATTTGTCCCAGCATGGGGATAACTACGGGCAGGTCGCATTCGGTCATCCAGCGTTCGGTGAGTCCGGTTTGTTCGGTACCGACGGCGATGGCGACGCTGGTGGTCAGATCCACATCAGTATAGATGTTATCGGTGTGGGGGGTTGCCGACAATATCTTGATATTGTGCTTACGCAGCCAGGCAAAAGTTTCGTCGGTGGTGGCTTCGGCAAGGGGTACGGCAAAGAGGGCACCGGTGGAGGCACGGATAACATTGGGGTTGTATATATCAGTAGTCTTGTCGCAAATGATCATGCCGTCCACACCGGCGGCATCGGCACTGCGGAGCATACTGCCCAGATTGCCGGGTTTTTCCACGGCTTCGGCAACGAGATAAAGACCGTTTTCCACCACCGGCAGATCGTCAAGAGTGTGGCGGAGCATTTTGGCTGTGGCGATCAACCCTTCGGGGCGGTCACGGTACGCCATTTTTTCCAACATAAAAGGGGGAACCTGATAGACTCTCACACCGGATTCGGCAAGACTTTTGAGCACAGTAAATTCATTTTCGCCGAGGAACATTTCAGGGGCAAAAAAGCACTCCACAAGTTCCATGCCATACTCTTGAGCTCTGGTCAGCTCCCGATAGCCTTCCAATACGGTCAGGCGGCGTTTTTCCCGATCCCGGCGGTCACGGAGTTTCATCACGGCTTTAAAGGTGGCATTTTGCGTGCTGCTCAAGACCGTATAACGAAAAGAATTATCCATTGTTTTACCTTGATTATAGTGTTAAATCAGCTGTTTTTTATTAAGATACAGCAAATATTGCTTTTTTGCCACTTGAAAGATCAAAAAAAGCTTGATTTAGAGCTTGCGAAAATCGTTTTGTGAGGTTATCTTATTATGTTGATCTATTGTGTATTTATTTTAAAGCAGTGAAAAATTGTGAAAAAACTTTTTTTAAGCGAATTTTTTCAAAAACTCTGGCAGCATAGCGACCCCTTTGAAGAGGTGGGCAAGCTGGATGGAACACTTTTCCGGGAGGTGAAGACCCGGCGAACTTTGCGGCTGGAACTCAATGGCAGAAGCTTTTTCCTCAAGCACCATCTGGGGGTGGGCTGGAAGGAGATCTTCAAAAATCTCTTGCAGTTCAAACTTCCCATTCTGGGTGCGGGCAACGAATTTGCCGCCATCAATGCTTTGACCGCATTGGATGTACCCACTATGACCGCCGAAGCCTACGGCGAACGGGGCGGCAATCCGGCAAAGCGGGAGTCTTTTCTGATAACAGCGGAGTTGTGCGACTGCGTTTCGCTGGAAGATATTGCTAAAGAGTGGAGCAATAACCCGCCATCGTTCAAGTTCAAATACGCCCTTATAAAAGAGGTCGCCCGTTCGGCATCGCTGATGCACGACAACAACATCTGCCACCGGGATTGCTACATCTGCCACTTTTTGCTGGATATGAAAACTGCCGACCTTGACCGCCCCACGGTGTCGGTCATAGATTTGCACCGGGCTTTGATCTGGAAAAAGCTGCCCTTCCGTTACCGGGTAAAGGATACGGCAGGGTTGTACTTTTCCAGCATGGATGCGGGATTGACCCGCCGCGATTTCTACCGCTTTATGAAGTTGTACAGCCACAAAAGTTTGCGGGAGATATTGCAAAAGGATATGAAGTTCTATAATGCAGTAGATATTACCGCCCGCAAGCTCTATAAAAAAGATCACGGTAAAACCGCTCCGGAGTTTTGATTTTATGGGTAAGTTCAAGCCGGACAATCAGTTGTATATCCCGCAAGAGGGCGAATTCGTTTTGCGGGAAGGTCGGACTCTGGAAGCTACCTGCTACAAGCCCCTTTCCCGGGTGCTGCTGGAAATCAGCTACGACGGCAGCGAATACGGCGGCTGGCAGATCCAGCCCAACCGGCTGGCGGTGCAGGAAGATATGCAAAATAAGCTGACCAAGCTCTACGGCGGGCAGTTCATCCACCTGATCGGTGCCAGCCGGACGGATGCGGGAGTTCACGCCATTGGCTTTGCAGCAAGTTTCCTTACGCCGGTCAGACCGGTCATTCCGCTGGATAAATTGCAGACCGCTTTGAACCGGCAGCTGCCTCCGGCGATCCGCATACGCTCGGTGCGGGAAGTGCCGCTGGATTTCCACACCCGGTACGACGCCATCGGCAAAGCGTACACCTATGTAATAAACATGGGGTTGGAAACGCCGTTTTCCGCCAGATACAGTATGCTTTCGACCTACAATAAGCTGGATGCGGAAAAAATGCGTGAAGCCGCCTCATATCTGGTCGGCACTCACGATTACTCAAGTTTTGTGGCAGAACGCAAAAATATCGACGATGCAGTACGGACGATCTACGATATAAGAGTGCAGGATTTCGGCAATTTCCGCTGCATAACCTTTATCGGCAACGGATTTCTGTATAAAATGGTGCGGAATTTAGTGGGTACCATTTACGCAGCGGGCAACGGCACGATCCAACCGGAAGAAGCCGGAACCATCCTGAAGGCCTGCGACCGGACGATCGCACCGGATACGGCACCGGCACATGGATTGTTCCTTATGAAAGTATTTTTTGAGCCGGAAGATCCCCGGAGCTTTGAGCTGAAACAAGTACCGTTTTTTATGTAAAAAAGAAAGCAGAAGATGTTATGAAAAAGAGTACAGTAAACCGCGTGACCATCGCCTTGGACGATCAGCTTCTGCGCCAGCTCGACGAAAAGATGGCAGAAAGCCGGAGCGGCAACCGTTCGGAATTTGTCCGGGAAGTGCTGCGGGATTATCTGGTAAGTTCAGCATGGAACAAAAGCGATACGGAAATGCTGGGCACTATAACTATACTTTACAATCATCATCAGCGGGAGCTTTGTGCCAAACTTACCAAAGTCCAGCACGACTCTCCGGTCAAAATATTAGCCTCAACGCATGTGCATTTATCTCATGAACTTTGTGCGGAAATGATCATGGCTACCGGCGTGCCCCAGGCATTGCACGAGCTGCACAGTCAGATCCGGCGGGTGCGGGGCGTACTGCATGCGGCGTTGAGTATGGGTTCAAGCGGAAACGAAATGGAGTGATTTATGGCAGGAACATTATTGATTTGTCAGGAAAATGAAAAATGCGGCATTGTTTTATCCGAACGGGTGAATTTTGAAACCGTCGTCCCCCTGCGGGATTTTGTCAACCATCTGCCAAGCGAGATCAAAGAGCTGACTATTGATTTGACCAACTGTTTGAGCATGGACAGTACCTGCATGGGCGTTTTGAGTATGCTGGCATTGACCGGGATCAAAAGCAAACTGAAAATGCGGGTGCTCAATGCCGGAGGCAACCGGCAGCTGCTCAAAGGTTTGGGCGTGGATAAACTTTTCAAATTTGAAGAAGGCGAATTCACCCCCTACGATACAGTGATCTATCCGGCGGGCAAAGATGCAAAGAATATGCAGAGTGCCGCCGAAACGGTGCTGGAAGCCCACGAAACACTGATCTCTGCAGATGACAGCAATCAGCAGCGGTTCGGCGCCGTGGTGGAAATGACCCGGCAGGATGTGGAACGCATGAAAGAAAATAAATAACCGGCAAAAAGCTATGACCAATTTGATCATCCACTACTTTGACCTTTTCGGAACTGCAGTTTTTGCAGTAACAGGAGCGTTGTGCGGCGTCCGGCACCGGCTGGATCTGCTGGGAGTGGTGGTCTTCGGCTGCACGGTGGGTGTGGGCGGCGGAATTTTGCGGGATGCCATTATCGGAGCGGTGCCGGTAGCGGCGTTGAAAGATAAAAGTTATCTTTTGCTTTGCATAATCACTGCTCTGGCAGTCTTCTTCATCGCCCGCAAATTAAGCAATTTAAGCAAAGTTATTGCTATTTGCGATGCCATCGGTCTGGGAGTTTTCACCGCTATCGGGGCAGCCAAAGGAGCGGTTTACGAACTCAACACCATCGGTATAATCCTCTGCGGCGTGTTGACAGCTGTTGGTGGGGGAATTTTGCGGGATGTGATGAGCAAAAGTATACCGGTAGTGCTGACCAGCGATTTTTACGCTACGGCGGCACTGTTGGGCGGGGGACTTTTCTGCATACTTGCCGAGTTTACTGATTTGGCAGATTTCAATAAATTTTTAACAGTTTCCATATTTGTTACCAGCATAAGACTTGGAGCCATGTATTTGAAGCTGCGACTCCCCGTAGCCCAATGTGCTGACAACGATCCAGCAGAAAGGATTGAACAATGAGTAATGTCCGCCTTGGTTCCGGAGTGCTTATCCGGGTAGCCAACCTTGACCAGCAGCGTATTTTTTACCGGGAGCTTTTAATGCTGGGCAATCCGATCGTGGACAGTGCCTTCTGGGTGGAATTTTCTGCCCCGGACGGCACCCGCATTATTCTGGAAAAATCCGAGGCTGCCTATCTTGAACATGAAGTATCTGCCACAACATTGGTATTGTCCACGCCCCATTTGGAAGAGATCCGCAAGGAGCTGGAGTTGCACAATTACCCCATAACTGCCGACGAAAAGGCTCATCCCGGCGAGGTATTCTACCGGGGGCAGGATCCGGAAGGAAATGTATTTTATCTTTGTACACTTTAACAATATCAACCAATAAAAAAAGGAAGAAAAACTATGGCTTTTCTCGATGACAACTACCTTATCAGCAACGCTGCCGGTAAACGCATTTTTGATGCGATCAAAGCTCTGCCGGTGGTCGATGCCCACAACCACGCCAATGTCAAAGAATTGGCAGAAAACAAAAATTATCCCGATGCCTGGCAGCTCTTTGCCGCCACCGACCACTATGTGTGGAGCGTAATGCGCCGCTGCGGGGTGGATGAAGAATACATTACCGGCAGTCGCACCCCCCGGGAAAAGTTCTGCGAACTGGGCAGAATTTTCCCCCTGCTGGTGGGCAACCCGGTCTACGAATGGATCCACCTTGACCTGAAGCGGGTGATGAATATCGACACCATCCTCAACGGCGAAACCGCCAACGAAATTTTCGATAAAGTCAACGCTGTTCTCGCCCGGGAAGATATGAAACCCCTCGCCATATTGAAAAAACTCAATGTGGTTGCCATGTGCTCCACCGACGACCCGGTGGATACTCTGGAATATCACAAGCAGGTCAACGCTGCCTGGGGCGGTATTCTGGTGCGTCCCACCTGGCGCCCCGATGCAGCGATGAACATGCATCTGCCCACCTGGGCAAGCTACATGAAAAAACTTGCCGACCGCTTTGAAATGAAGTTTGAGTGCATCGACGACCTCTTTGCCGCTCTGCGGAAATCCCACGATTACTTTGCCGAAAACAACTGTACCGTCAGCGACCACGGCGTGGAAGTCGTGCCCGGCGCCACCTTTGATAAAGCCGCTGCCGACTGCACCTTCCGCCGGGCTCTGGCGGGCGAAAAGGTCAGCAAGGACGAGATCACCAACTTCCAGAAAGCCGTCATGAACTGCGCCGGTGAATTGGATGCGGAAAAAGACTGGGTCTTCCAGCTCCACTTCGGCGCCATGCGTAATGTGCGTTACAGCATCTTTGACAAACTCGGCCCCGATACCGGCGTGGATACCGGCAACTGCTTCCAGGATCACTACCCGGGTATTGTGGACTTGCTCAATGTATTTGACAACCGCTTGAAGGTGGTGCTTTACTGCTTTGACCCCACCCAGATCTCCACGGTGGCAAGCGTTGCCCGTGCATTTTGCAGCAAGGTCAAGATCGGTGCCCCCTGGTGGCAGTGCGACAATCCGATCGGCATGAAGCGCCAGCTGGAATACTTCGGCAGCGTGGACTTGCTCAACAACTGCTCGGGCATGGTTTCCGACAGCCGCAAACTTTTGAGCTACGGCTCCCGCCACGAAATGTTCCGCCGGGTGCTGGCCGATGTGCTGGGCACTATGGCTGAACTGGGTCAGGCTCCGGAAGAAATTCTCACTGCTCTGGCTGTGCGGCTCTGCTATGAACAGCCCCGCAGCTACTTTAACATCTGATAAATAAGCTGTAAAAATAGAGGATGCTGTAAAGTAAATTTGCAGCATCCTTGTATTTACCCGCTTTATTCTGATACAACCTTTATCGACAACAAACAATATTCACGAAAAGGCGTGGTTTACAGTAATTGTCATTTGTGAATGATTTTTTAAGCGCGATCCGTCACTTTTTGAGCTTATTTTTTTTAATAACGGCAAAGTGACGGATAAGTGACGGATAAATGACGGGGTAAAAAAAAGCTGTTGCAGCTCTCCGGAATGGAGATTTGGCAACAGCTTTTTGCTTTGTTGCTGATCTATTACAGATTGCAGAAAAGCTGCAATGCCAGCTTGCAGCCGTCGTACAAACTTGCCACTTCCAGTTTTTCTTCCCGGGTGTGGCAGCCGGAACCGCGGCATACGCCAAAGCAGATCGCCGGAATACCCATGGAAAGGGGTATATTGCAGTCGGTGGAACTGCTGCCGCTGAATGCTTCGATATCCAGAGCCTCTTTCAAAGCGTTCAAATAGCGGTTGCGCAAAGTCGCCATTTTTTCTTCATCCACCGGAATACCGCAGGGGCGTTCGCCCAAAAGTTCAACTTCCACAGTTACCCCCATGGAGCGGTACATTTCAACAGTGTTGTTGAACATAATGCGCATTTTTTCCAGACACTCATAGTTGTCGGAGCGGTATTCGTAGAGCATTTCCGCATTCTGGGCAATGGTGTTGACCGAAGTACCGCCACTGATCCCGCCCACATTGTAGGTGGTGCGGCTGTTGCCGACCTGCGGCACTTTGACCGTATAAAGCGAACAGATCATGCTGGAAAGTACATGGATGGCGTTGCGGTTGCCAAAAGCTCCGAAGCTGTGGCCGCCCTCGGTTCTGACCGTAACTTTGTAGCGGTGGGAACCCACTGCCAGATTGACATAGCGGTTCATGCAAGAAGAGTCAAAAGAGATGAACTCTTTGACCCGTTTGCCGTAATCTTTCATGATCTGGCGGGTGCCTTTCAAATTGCCCAAACCTTCTTCGCAGGAGTTGGCAATAAAAAGCACGCACTTGTCACCGGGGTCGCAGTTGTTGAGGTAATAGCGGGAACACGCCATAAGAACCGACAGATTTGCCGTATCGTCCACCACGCCGGGGGAGTGCATAAAGCCATCTTTTTCCACAAACGGCATAGGTTCGGTATCGGGGAAAACCGTATCGGTGTGTGCCATAACAATAGTTATATCATTAGAACCGTTGTCGTTGATGGGAGCAATAACATTGAGTGCCTCATCGACGAAAACATCCTTGAATCCATTATCCGCAAACCACTTGCGGCAGTATTCGGCTCGCAATTCTTCGTGGTGCGACGGTGCGGGCAATTTGCAGAGATCCCGGATGATCTGCGCGGCATCCGCCTGATAGATTTCAGCAAGATCCAGCAATTTTTTATCCATAGCCATAACTCAAAATTTCCTTTTGCTTACAGCACCACCGAACCGATGCCGTTGCTGTCGATATTGATTTTTACGCCGAATTCGGCACTCATTTCGGCAAAGTGTTCCATGATCTTCATATTGCACTCTTTCCGGGGCCAGCCGGCACGGCTGCGGGGCAGATGGAACTGTTCTTCAATGGGCATAAAGATAAGTTTGGTCAAGCCGTTTTCATCAGCTTCCCAGTAGGGAATCACCGATTTATACATGATCGGATCGTAGCACAATCCCCGCTTGCCGTTGGCGGAGCGGTCGTTGAACATGACATCCAGCCGGTCGTTGCCATCCAGTCCCTGTTTGGCAAACATGCCGTCGGGAGCCCGCAGGATGGTTTCCAGCTGGATGATAAAGTCGCCCAGACAGAAGAAGATGGGCTTGTTTTTGTAAATCTCCATACCCCGCAGCAGGTGGGGGCCGGTACCGATGACCGCATCAGCACCCGCATCAATACACGCCCGGGAGAACTCTTTGGAAACCTGATCCACCGTTTCCTTGGATTTGCCCACCAGCTCGTGATTGTGCATGGAAACGACCACATAGTCTGCCATAAACCGTGCTTCGGCAATGGCATCGGTAATGCGTTTCATATCTGCCGGGTGGACTTTGGAGATGATCTCGGCTTTGTCGGCGGCTTCAAACATCAGAGCTTTACCGAAGGGCTGCTCGCCCTCTTTGAGCTGGGGCAGATACCCTTCAGCCCGGATGATCTCCATGGAATCGTTGATCCCCAGAGCGTCGGCAATGCGTTTGAGGTGGACAAATTCCTCTTTGGGCAGATGATACTTTTTCGTTACCCGCATACCGTTCACCCCGGGGCGGCCCATGACGCTGCCGGTCTGCATACCCGCCATACATTCGGGATTGAAAGTCATGGTGCAGCCGATCAAAGCATAGCGGCCGCTGACGGTGTCGATGTAAACCGGGCGGGAAGCATCGGAGAGATTTCTGCCGGTACCGGCAAAGGGCATTTCCTTTTCTTCAAGGTACTCAATGGTGCGAACCAGACCGCCGTGACCGTAGTCCAGAACATGGTTGTTCGCCGTACAAAGCACATTCATACCGAATTTGCGAAGATCGTCGATCACTCCGGGCGGACTGCAAAGCCAGCTGCCGCCGGAGTTGGCGCCGCCGTAGCACTCAAAGTTATGCACGGTAGTTTCCAGATTGCCGTAACGGAAATCGCCTTGCAGAATAAAATCTCTTACTTCGCTGAATCCGGCATATTCGCCTTCAGCGGGCAGACGGCGGCTGATCATGGAGTCGCCGGTAGCGGTACATTTGAATTTTACAGACATAATATAACTCCTGTGATTGATCAATTCATACCAATAACTTTTTCATCGCCCCGACCGGCATCGGTCATGGCTTCTTTAAGAATTTTCATAAAGCGTTTGCCGTATTCCACATAGCTGGTGTAGCAGACTTCTTCGCTGCTCTTGCCCGGTTCGGTGGCGTGGAAGACTGCCGCCACATGCGGTTCCATGGAAAAGCCGCCGTCGTAGCCGGTTTTGCAGAGATCCCGGACAATGGCACGCACATCACCGGCTCCGTCGCCGGGGTAGGTGTAGTCAGCTTCCGGCCGGACACCGTCTTCCCGCGGCATGGCAAGACCGTCTTTGATATGCACATAGGCTATATGTTCCCGGACATTCTTGTAAAACTCCCACGCCGACTGCAGCGGGTAAGGTGCTGTACCGATGCGGCGGTAGTTGAAGGTGGGGTTGCCGGTATCAAAGATAAGTTTGAAGTTTTCGTGGTCAACATTTTCCACCAGTTTAAGGGTGTGCATAAAGGACAAACCGCCGTAGTTCATGCAGTTTTCGTGACCGTAAACAATGCCGTGATCGGCACACATTTCCACCAGAGTCCGCACCTTTTTGAAGATGATTTTTTCCAGCTCCGGCGAATCGGGTTCTTCGTCGGTGGGGGTCAGGAAGCTCATGCCACGCACCATCTTGATACCCAGTTTTTCCATGCGGGGGAAAGCGTTCTGCAATTCAGTGATGCTTGCCTGAAAATCCTCTTCCTTGCGGGGGTGTTTCTGCCAGTTTGCCACTCCGCTGCCGAAACAGTTTATGGCAATAGCGTTTTCTTTGAGCATAGCCTCAACGGCTTCAAACTCTTCGTCAGAAAGCGTTGAAAGGTTTTTCGCTCCAATAGCACGGCTTTCGATAAAACTCCAGCCCAATTCTTTAGTAGCTTTGATCTGCAAAGCAAAATCTTTGGAAGCCTCATCAGCAAATCCAGTCAAAAACATGATGTTTACTCCTTGTAATTACAGCTCTGTTCCCAATAAGGGTCGGTACTTGAGGAGGGGAACAAGACCTTTTGCTGGATCGGTCCTTTTTCCCCTCCTCAACTTGTCACGGCGTAGCCTCCGGCGAAGACGGAACTCCACCCCTTTTTTCCCCTGTCCGCCGTAGCCTTGGCGAAGGCGGAAAACCTTTTCCCGGCATTTATCTATTTGCTCTGCAAATAGATAAATGCCATTCAAGTTTTAAAAAAGTTCCAATACAAAAGTTGATCATAAAGATTTTTACTGACCTACCCGTGTTGGGAACAGAGCCTTAAAAAAAGCATATTTTCAAAAAAAAATTGAAATTTTTTATAAAAAAACCGTTTTGTCCCCTTGACAAGACGGTTTTTTTTGTGTAAACTTAAAACATGGATTTTTTTGTAAAAGCCGTAACCTGTTTGAAAAATCGGCTGTTACAGCAAAATCTGATCGGCAGGCGGGGGTATGAAACAACTTAAGCGTGCCGGTAAAAATTATTCACCGATACCGGGAATGTAAAACAAATGTGCGTTTTTCCAGCATTTCCGGCAATCGGGGGGAGAAGATTGTTGTTGTCATTAAGTAATTACAGGAAAAACGCAGAAAAAACCTCTGCCGTATGAGAAACGGTCAGGGAAAGGTTCAGAATGAATATTTATGTAGGAAATCTGCCGTACAGCACCACTCGTGAAGATCTGGAAGCTCTGTTTGGTGAATTTGGTGCAGTACAGGCCGCCCGGGTAGTCATGGATCGGGAAACCGGCCGCAGCAAAGGGTTCGGTTTTGTAGAAATGGATGACGAAGCCGGCAAAGCTGCGATCGAAAAACTCAACGGCAGCGAAATCGGCGGTCGCAAGGCAGTTATCAACGAAGCCCGTCCCCGCGAAGAACGCCCCCGGACTTTCCGCCCCCGCGGCGAAAGACGCTGAATAGATCATTGATCCAGCTTAGAGCAGTATTGGTGTAAAAGCCGATACTGCTTTTTTTTTGCGGCAGGCAACGGTAGCAGACAGTAAAGTATAGCCGCAAGTGGTCGGGGCAAGCCCGGCGAGGCGGTTGATGGCGGCAGTACGGACTCAAACGAACAAATACGGACGAGTACGGACAATTCTTGCCGCCGGTGTGCAGTCAGGCAGTATACCGGGCACTGTTTGACGGCAAGCGTCTTCCCCAGTAGTATAATAGTATAATAGTATTCCCAGTATTCCCAGTATTCCCAGTATTCCCTATCGCCCGCAGCTACCTGTAAGGTAACTGCACGAACTTTACGGGGCTTGGACTTCCGCAAGCTGCCGAATGTATAACTTTGCAAGCAGACAGCGCACAGGCTGTGACTGGCAAAAAAATGGGAGGGGATTTGCGGAGGGATTGCGGAAAAGGCAAGTGCCGGAAAGTTGGGGCAGCTACCTGTAAGGTAACTGCACGAACTTTACGGGGCTTGTACTTCCGCAAGCTGCCGCAAGCCACCCCATCTTTTTGCCAGTTACAGCCCTAAAAAAATTGTATTTTTTTTATTTTGAAGTATATTAATGCGGGTTGTTTTTTATATTGGCAGTAAATAAGGAGCTGCGAAGCGTTGGAAATCGAAGTTAAAATCTTGAACCGTTTAGGTTTACATGCCCGCCCGGCGGCGTTGATCGCCCAGGCGGCATCCCGGTTTGCTGCCGAAATTTCTCTTACCCCGGAAGGTGGTCCGGCAGCTGATGCCAAAAGCATACTTTCGCTGCTGATGCTCGGGGCTCCATGCGGAACGGTGCTGAAACTGGCAGTAAGCGGCGATGATGCTGAAGTGGAAGCCAATGCCTTACAAACTATAAGCGGATTGTTTGCCTCGAAATTTGATGAAGAATAACGCCGGGAAATAAAATTTTATGAACGAAAACAATTCAGAAATAATCTGCCAGGGCATAGCCGCCAGCATCGGTTATGCCATCGGCAGGGTTTGTTTTGTCCGGCATGATGAAAGTTTTTACATAGAACCGGTAGACAGCACCATAAGCGAAAATGCTGTAACTTCTGAAATAAACCATTTTCATACAGCACTGGATGCTGCCCGGTCGGAGATATTGCAATTACAGGAAGAGCTGCGGCAAAAAGCCGATGCCCGGGATGTGGGCATTTTTGATGCCCAACTGCTGATAACTGACGATCAACTGCTTACCCGCGAGGTTGAACAGATGATCAGCAATCAGTTGAAACCTGCCGATTACGCTTTTTTCAAAGTGGTGGAAAAGTTTGTAGCCGCTATTTCGGTCATGCCCGATGATTACATAAAAGAACGCACTGCTGATATACGCGATGTATCCGCCAGGGTGCTCAATCATCTGCAATACCGTTCAGATAACACCATGGAATACGATGATCAGCGTATTATTCTTGCCCACGATCTTACACCTTCAGATACAGCCGCCCTTGACCGCCGCCGGGTGTTGGGTTTTGCCGTGGAAACCGGCAGTACGACATCGCATACAGCCATATTGGCGCGCTCGATGCAGCTGCCGGCTGTATTGGGTATACCCGGAGATTTTCTGGAACGGGTAAAAGATAATGATATGTTGATTCTGGATGGATACAGCGGCAAACTGATTCTGCACCCCACCCGGGAAACCGAAGCGGAATATCGGAAAAAGATGGAAGAAACGCTGATATTCTTCCACAAACTTGCCGAAGAAAAACGCTTGAGTGCGGAAACCCGGGACGGATTTGTTTTACAGCTGTCAGGGAATATCGAAAAAGTTGAAGATGTTGAAACTGTGCATGAATTCGGCGGTGTCGGTATTGGACTTTTCCGCAGCGAGTATATGTTTTTGAATGCCAGCGGTCTGCCCGGCGAAGAAGAACAGCTGGATATTTACTGCAACATGCTTGCCAAGATGAAAAACGAACCCGTGGTGGTAAGAACGCTGGATATCGGAGGCGATAAGCTCGATCAGGCGTTGCAGCGCTATGCAGAACCTAATCCTTTTCTGGGATTGCGCGGGATCCGGTTCTGTCTGCAAGAACGGCCGGATATCTTGCGAACCCAGCTGCGGGCACTCCTGCGGGCTGGCAAATTCGGCAATCTCAAGGTGATGCTGCCCATGGTAACTTGCGTTGAAGAAATTCTGGAAGTAAAAAAACTTATATCGCAACTGCAAGATGAGCTGCGCCTTGAACATATAGAACACACTCTGCATCTGCCGCTGGGGGCAATGATCGAAACCCCGGCAGCAGCACTGCTGGCAGGCCCGCTGGCAAGAGTGGTGGATTTTTTCAGCATCGGCACCAATGATTTGGTGCAGTATACTCTGGCAGTAGATCGTACCAACGAACGGCTCAACTATCTGGATATGCCCACGCATCCGGCCGTGCTGACTTTAATTGCCAACTGTATTACAGTAGCACGGAAACACAACATTCCGGTAACTGTATGCGGGCAGATCGCCGGAGACCCCAGATTTACACCATTGCTGGTTGGTTTGGGAGTCAACGAATTAAGTATGCCGCCGGCACTGCTGGGACCGGTACGGCGGGTGATCCGCAAACTGCAAATGGCAGATGCCGAATTGGCGGCACAGGAAGTGCTGGAGTGTGAAACTCCGGAAAAAGCACTTGAAATATCAATGCAGATGCTGCGCAAATCCGCTCCGGAAATAGCAGATTTGCTTGTACCGGAAACTGATAAATAAATTTTTCAAGAAAGGTTGGATATATATAATATGAGTACACTTCTTTCAAAAGAAATTGCCGCAGCACTGGGCAATTCTTCCATGATCCGCAAGATGTTTGAAGCCGGTAACGAACTGCGTAAACAATACGGCAACGACAAGGTATACGATTTCAGTCTGGGCAACCCTGATGTGCCTGCACCGGCGGCAGTCAAGACTGCATTGCAGGAAATCGCCGAAAAAGCCGACCAGCCCTTTGCATTAGGCTACATGCCCAATGCCGGTTATCCGGAATGTCGGGCAAAACTCGGCGAATATCTGACCCGGGAACAGGGTGTGGCCGTTCCCGGCAGTCATGTGATCGCCACTTGCGGTGCCGCCGGGGGGATCAACGCTTTTTTCCGGGCGGTGCTGGAAGCGGGCGACGAAGTGATCTGCCCCTCGCCTTACTTTGTGGAATATGCCTTCTACGCCGGGAACTTTCAGGGCAAATTAGTTCCGGTGCCCAGCAAAAAAGATACTTTTGAGCTGGATTCAACTGCCATAGCAGCGGCAATCAACGGCAAGACCCGTGCCGTACTGGTAAATTCACCCAACAATCCCACCGGGCAAATTTACACCAAAAAAGAGTTGGAAGAACTTGCCGCTGTGCTGAAAGATGCCAGCAAAAAATATGGCAGAACCATCTATTTGATCGCCGATGAACCTTACCGCTATTTGAATTATGATAACTGCGAAGTACCGTCGGTCTTTTCGGTCTATGATGCAGCGGTGGTGATCGGGTCTTTTTCCAAAACATTATCGCTGGCGGGCGAGCGTATCGGCTATGTGGCAGTGAATCCTGCGTTGGAAGGTGCCGATGAACTGCTTAACGGGGTGATCATGACCAACCGTATTCTGGGTTATGTAAATGCTCCGGCAGTTGCCCAGCAAATACTTATCCGCAGCGTAGATGCCACGATCGATCTGGATATTTACCGCCGCCGCCGCAACTTGATGGCAGAAGTGCTGACCGATGCGGGGATCGAATTTCTTATGCCCAAAGGCGCATTTTACTTCTTTCCCAAATCACCGGTGGCTGACGAACGGATCTTTGTGGAAAAACTGCTGTCCGAACGGATTCTGGCGGTTCCCGGCAGAGGTTTTGGTTTGGCAGGGCATTTCCGATTGACTTTCTGCGTGGATGAATCCATTATTGCCAACAGTGCGGAAAGTTTCAAGAACGCCATGAAAAAACTTTAATAAGATCTCAAACAAGAGTTAATATATGTCAGAACGCTGGTTTTTGCTGAAACAATTTTTACGGCATCCATTACAGGTGGGAGCCATAGCTCCCTCCGGCAAGGCATTGTGCAAAGAATTGGTTGGCTGGTTGGAACTTGATAAAGCTGCTGCGGCAGCCGAACTGGGTCCCGGAACCGGTGTCGTCACCCGGGAAGCGGTGGAACAGTGCGGAAAAACCACCCGTTTTTTTGCGGTGGAGCTGGATAAAACCATCTATGAAGAATTCAAGCTCATTCTGCCCGAAGTGGAAATATTCAACGCCAACGCCTGCGAGCTGGATAAACTCTGTCAGATTGAAGGCATAAAAGAACTTGATGCCGTTGTTTCCGGTCTGCCGTGGGCATCATTTCCGAGCGGGTTGCAGCAGGAGATACTTTCGGCAGTAGTCCGGTCGCTGAAGCCGGGGGGCAAGTTTTCCACCTTTGCTTATCTGCAAGGTCTGGTACTGCCGGGGGGGGTACACTTCCGCAAATTGCTGGAAAAAGAGTTTTCGCAAGTAACACTTTCCAAAGTGGTGTGGAAAAATCTGCCGCCGGCGATAGTTTACCGCTGTATTAAATAGTTTTTCAGCTTGTTTTTGCAGAAAATGGTGTTATATTACTTTAATAATATATTGTAAACAATTTAGTAAACAACCTTTTTACCATGAGCGAACTTGCTGACAATCTTTTGCTGGTGCAATCCCAGGATTTTAATTTTGGCTCCGGCGAAGAAAATGCTTTGCTGCTGGATTGCGGACGCAAACTTTACGATGTAAATCTGCGGTACGAAACCTATGGCACGCTTTCGGCAGAAAAAGATAACGCTGTACTTATCCACCACGCCCTCACCGGCGACGCCCATGTTGCCGGGAAACACACGCCCGAAGACCGCAAACCCGGCTGGTGGGACGAAATGGTCGGTCCCGGCAAGTTTATTGACACAAATAAGTACTTTGTGATTTGCTCCAATGTTATCGGCGGCTGTTCCGGCTCCACGGGGCCCCGTTCGGTAAATCCGGAAAACGGCAAACTCTACAATCTGGATTTTCCGGTAGTAACGATTTCTGATATGGTGCGGGCGCAGAAGCGTCTGATCGACCATTTGGGCATAGAAAAACTGCTGGCAGTCGTTGGCGGTTCCATGGGTGGAATGCAGTCGCTGGAATGGGGCAAACTCTATCCGGATATGGTCAAAAGCGTTATAGCTATTGCCACGACATCACAGCTCGGCTCCCAAAGCATTGCTTTCAACTGGGTGGGCAGTCAGGCGATCCGCAGCGATGTAAACTTCTGCAACGGCGAATACACAGTAAACCCCGAGCACGGTCTTGCCACCGCCCGGATGCTGGCACATATAACCTATTTGAGCGATGAATCCATGGCGCAAAAATTCGGGCGCAACTTGCAGGATGCCGAATCGTACAGTTTTGCTTTTAAGCGGGACTTTGCCGTGGAAAGCTATCTGGAATATCAGGGGCAGCGTTTTGTGGAACGCTTCGATGCCAACAGCTATTTGTACATAACCCGTGCCATAGACTATTACGATCTTGCCGACGGCGGCGATCTGGCAGAAGCGATGAAAGATTACAAAGCTGATCTGCTGGTGGTTTCTTTTTCCAGCGATTGGCTCTTTACCACAGCCCAGAGCGAAGTGATCGTAAAGGCGGCATTGGCAAACAATCTTAATTGTTCATTTTGCGAGATAGATTCCAGCTATGGGCATGACGCATTTTTGCTGGAAGTTGACCGGCTTGGTGCCTTGATCCGGGATTTTCTGCACAATCAGCGTGAGGAATTTCAATGAGCAATATAACAGAAAAAATACCGCAGCCGGTGGCAGAAAATATCATCAGCCGTCCGGATCTGCGCCGGATAGCCGAACTTATTGAACCGGGCAGCCGGGTGCTGGATCTGGGATGCGGCAACGGGGAGTTTTTATACTATCTTAAAAAGAGAAAAAACATCCGCCCGCTGGGAGTGGAAATTGATGCAGATATGGTTGCTGAATGTGTAAAACGGGGTATTCCGGTCATTCACGGCGATTTGAACAGCAATCTGAACTATCTGCAAAACGACAGTTTCGACTGTGTTCTGCTGACCAGAGTATTGCAGGAGCTTGCCAATCCGGGAGCTGTTTTGCAGGAAGTCACCCGTATCGGCAAACGCTGTCTGGTGGGATTTATCAATTTCGGGCATATCCGCAACCGTTTGCAGCTGGCGTTTGCCGGAAGAATGCCCAAAAATGTGGCATTGCCGCACGAGTGGTACAACACGCCCAACATCCATCTGGGGACGATTCAGGATTTCCGCGATCTTTGCGCAAGGTCAAATATAGAAATAATCCGTTCTTTTCCGGTTGGTCGTGACCGCAGTTTTCTGGCGGCAAGGCTGCCGAATTTATTTGCCTACGCATGTATTTTTGAAATTACCTCAAAACAATAAAATTTTTCAACATAAACTATGGAGCATATATTATGAGCACCGATTTGAAAGCTTCCGCCCTCAAGTACCATTCTGAACCCATTCCCGGCAAGATCCATGTAGTTTCCAGCAAGCCCTGCGACACCCAGCAGGATCTGGCACTTGCCTACACCCCCGGCGTTGCCCAGCCCTGTCTGGAAATCAAAGATGCCCCCGAAAAAGTGTGGGATTACACCGTAAAAGGCAATCTGGTGGCTGTGGTCAGCGATGGAACAGCAGTGCTGGGTTTGGGCAACATCGGGCCGGAAGCCGGTCTGCCGGTAATGGAAGGTAAAGCAGTGCTGTTCAAGCGGTTTGCAGATATTGATGCGGTGCCGCTGTGTATTTCTAAAGTTTTCAAAGAAAACGGCAAAACTGATCCTGCCAAACTTATTGCGGTAACTGAATGTCTGGAACCCAGCTTCGGCGGTATCAATCTGGAAGATATCGGTGCCCCGGCTTGTTTTGAAGTGGAACAGACTCTGAAAGAAAAGATGAATATACCTGTTTTCCACGACGACCAGCACGGTACAGCCATTATTTCGCTGGCGGCTATCCTCAACGCTACCAAGCTGTTGGGCAAAAAGCTGGAAGATTGCAAATTTGTGGTCAACGGAGCCGGTGCCGCCGGTATCTCTTGCAGCGAACTTTACATCACTGCCGGAGCCAAGCGGGAAAACTTCATCATGTGCGACAGCAAAGGCGTTATCCACGACGGCAGAACCGATCTTTCTAAAGAAAAACAGCGCTTTGCGGTCAAGACCGACAAACGCACTCTGGCTGATGCTCTGGTGGGTGCCGATGTATTTCTGGGGCTTTCCGTGGGCAACTGCCTGACTAAAGAAATGGTCAAGACCATGAACGCCGACCCCATCATTTTTGCAATGGCGAACCCCACGCCGGAAATTTTCCCCACCGACGCTTTTGAAGCCGGTGCCGCGGTAGTAGGTACCGGCAGAACCGACTTTCCCAACCAGATCAACAATGTGCTGGGCTTCCCGGGTATCTTCCGCGGTGCGCTGGACTGCCGTGCCAGAAATGTCAATGAAGAAATGAAGCTTGCCGCAGCCGAAGCTCTCTGCGAAGTAGCTGCAATGAAGGTGGATGCAGAAACCATGGAAGACCTTAAAAAGGCTTATCCGGCGGATGCAGAAAACGGCATGTTTGACGGCGACAACCCGCTGAAACTGTCCTATGTGATCCCCAAACCCTTCGACCCCCGTGTGGTGCCCCATGTTGCCCGCAAAGTCGCCGAAGCCGCTATGAAAACCAACATGGCAAAACTGGCGATCGACGACCTCGATGCCTACGAAAAGAGCGTCCGGGAACGGATCAAAGCCAACCGCTGAAGATTGATTGGTAAGCCTTGGGGAAGAGCGGCAAACGCCTGCTTGCCGCTCAATGAAATCGGGAAGATTTGAGAGGATGTGGGAATTTTTGGGAGAAACAGCTAATTGACGCTCAAACAGCAAGCAGAATTTTTTGCGGATACACACCGCTGTCTGCCGCCGCGGCAAGAAAATCTCAAAATCACCCAATTCTTCCCAATTCTTCCCAATTCTTCCCAAGCCGCCAGCTATACTGTTGTCCGCGTATGCGGTGTAATAATTTGATTTGTCATGCTGCAAGTTGAAATTTGGTGGACGCTTGATGAAAAATTTTGACTGATGATTTGAAAAATCTGGTGATTTGTATTAAATTACCTTTATTCCGTAATATTTTCAACAATTCAGAAAGGTTTTTGTTATGCTGAAAAAACTTCAACTTTTTGCTCTTTTTATGCTGGGTGCGCTCGCCCTTTGCGGCAGCGACAACTCAAACTACACTATTGCCGTTCTCGGCGACATCCACTACGACCGCATGGAGTTCCACGACCTCAGCAAGATGAAACATCTGGGGATCCCCCACGGCAAACATGTACTCAACGAAGATGGTTATTTTTCGTGGCGCAAGCAAACCAAATGGGTGGAACTCAACAAAGGCGGCACCGTTGAAAGCGCCACTCCGCTCAATGAAATGATGTGGAAAAAATACACCCCCACCCTGCTGGATAACGCCGCCGCCCAAGCCAAAAATGATAAAGCATTATACACCTTTCAGCTGGGTGATATGATCCACGGCGATTGCTATAACTTTGATTTGCACAAGAAAAATCTGGAACAGGGTCTTTTGCAGCTGACCAAACGGTTTGACAATGTATTGGTGGTTTGCGGCAATCACGACACCCGCGGCATCGAGGGCGGCAAGGCGTGGGATCAGGTGATCAACCGGCATCTGGATAAAACCATCAAAAACCTCAAACGCAAAAACACCAACTACTACTTTACCATCGGCAAAGACCTTTACCTTTGCTACGATTTGATGAATGTGGATATACCGTTTTTTGAACAGGCAGTAAGAGAAAATCCCAATGCGCGTTATACCTTCTTTATTTCCCATGTTCCGCTGCTGCCCACCGGTAAGCATGCAGTGAACGCCATCTTGAGCGACAACCTTAAACCGCTCTTGGCTTTGCTGGAAAAAGCCAACGCTATCATCTTGAGCGGGCACACCCATAAAATATCTTTTGTGGAGTATTTCAATAAAGAAAATAATCACCGCATGAGCCAGTTTATTATAAACTCCACCATCCGCTTTCCCAAACAGCAGCTCAAGTTCCGTACAACCAAACCTGCCAAAGATCAATTTCCCGCCAAGCATAAGAAAAATCAGGAATTGTGGCACAACTTTTACGCCGGCAAAGTCACCACAAACCTGCACACCACCGGTACCGGTTACGGTATTTTGCGCGTAAGCGATAAAGGTGTATATATTGACTATCGCAACCTTAAACAGAATAAAGTTTACACCTACAAGCTCCGGTAAAATTATCTTGACACAAAAAAATGGGGGTGTTGCAAAACCTAAAAATTTTGCCCCCCCCCGTATTATATTGTTTAAGCTCAAATTTCACCACAGAACGAGTTGTGATTGGCTGAACAAAAGCTTAATAAACCCTCATTGGGCTTTTTGCTCAAAACAAATCTTTGAGCAATGCAAAAAGCAAGTGTTGTGCGGCACACTTTTACCGGCAGCAATATCGTATCCGCCGCACAACCACGGAGGGGATTGCTTTCCCCTCCGTGACCTCCCTTGCTCATTGAGCAGCTATATCCAGCGTAGTTCTTCACGGTCTTTAATTAAAGCGGGGGCTACGCCCCCTTAGAGCGATTTTGAGCAAAGCTCAAAATCGTCCTCAAACGCCGGATGGCTTCGCTCGACTCCGTTCGACCTCGCAGCATGCTGCCTCGGGTTTGCAGGAATTTATCCTGCAAACTACTCTCACATCCGCTCGCGGGGCTGACCGCCCTTGT